>JBARDR010000065.1:0-2308 GCA_049795335.1 Gelidibacter sp.
GGTCATAAAAGATTATATTTTTAAAGAATAATGTAAATGCATTCCAAACAAAAATTCCATTTGACCAACTCGTCAGTGCAGGTTCGGCCTGGCACTAGCGAGAAAAAGTAAAAATGTTGTACCAGAGAAAAAAGTGCCGAAATTTTCAATAAAAAAATCCGAAGATTTCTCTTCGGATTTTGTACAGGTGGGGAGACTCGAACTCCCACACCTCGCGGCACTAGATCCTAAGTCTAGCGTGTCTACCAATTCCACCACACCTGCATAGGTTCCGATTATTATCGGGATGCAAATATAAACATTCTTTGGAATATACAAACTCTATTTTTAGAAGATATTTTATATCGGGATTAATTTTTATATTGATGTGAAATCTTAACTTTGATGAATCCTAGCAGCACGAACTTGACGTTCTGAATAATAGCCTTGATGAATCCAAAAGCACCAAATAATGACATAGTACATTTTCAAAATTTTAAAACTGGAAATGAAGCTGCTTTTAATTATTTTTTCCAGAAACACCATAATGCTCTGGTTGGCTTTTGTATAAATTTCCTTTATGACAAGGATAAATCCTCAAGCATCGCACAAGAAGCCTTTATAAGCTTATGGCAAAACAAAGAAAAAGTAGAGACAATCAATGGCGTTAAAGCATTTCTCTATACGTCTGCGAAATCAAAATGCCTCAATATTTTACGGCATGAAAAAATAGTTCTCAAACATAAAAATAGCACTATTCAAGAAAAGGAACGCCTCCTCAATATTGAAGTCCTTAAAGCTTTTGAATTTGACTCCCTTACTTTTAAAGAACTTCAGGAGACAATAGACAAGGCAATTGAAGAGCTGCCCGATAAAACTAAAGAAGTTTTTATAAAAAGTCGATTTGAAAATAAAAAAAATAAAGAAATAGCCATGGAAATGGAGTTTTCAGTTAAATCAGTTGAAGCACACATGACCAAAGCATTAAAAATTCTTAAAACCAAATTATCCCACATGCATTTTCTACTCCTTTTTGTGTGATTCTAAAAAATATTAAAAATATATCGATTTCATCCTAGGGTTATTGAATTGCAAGGTGTACTGAACCTACACACAAACATAACGCAATGAAATTTGAAATTCTTTACAAATATCTAAACGGAGAGTCTTCTGAAAAAGAGAATCATGAATTATTTGATTGGATAGAGGAATCAACAGAAAACAAAGATCAATTTATAAAGCTCAAACAAGCTTGGTCTCTGAGTTCAAACAGTAAGCATAATGAAAAGAAGTCTTGGAAATTCTTAGAAAAAGAATTGTTTCTAAAGAAAGAAAATAAGAAGTCTTCTTATAATTGGATGAAATATGCCGCCATAATCACCGTTTTTATAGGTATCAGTGCATTGTTTTATTCACCAAATAAAATTACAGAATCGGATTCTGAGGCTGTAGTTCTTGAATCATCCACAGGTTTTAAAACAAAATTCATCAATGACGCATCCCAAACCATTGAAGATCAAAGCGGCACCATAATAGCTGAAAAAAGCGAAAACCAAATCATTTATTCTGCGCAACCTGACAGAGTGCAAAAAACAATCATTTTCAACACACTCAAGGTACCCTTTGGAAAAACCTTTAATGTAACGTTATCTGACGGCACTCGCGTGCAATTAAACGCGGGCACTATTTTGACCTATCCTGAAAATTTTGCGCATAGAGGAGAAAGAAATGTAACACTCATCGGTGAAGCTTTTTTTGAGGTCACTCCAAACATTGCTCAACCCTTCATTGTCACTACTGATCAGTACAATATTGAGGTTTTGGGAACCACCTTCAATGTGAGCGCGTATCCTAATGACACTAATTCAAATACAGTTTTAGTCGAAGGCTCAGTCAAATTGACGCAACGAGATAATACATTCATCTCTGCAATTCTTAAACCTAATGATAAAGGGGTGTGGAACGCAAAAGAACAACGTTTTGAAGTAAATACAATTAATACTGCAAGTTATACATCGTGGACTCGTGGTGAACTCACTTTTGAAAACGCTCCGTTTGAACTTATTATGAAAAAACTCGAACGCTCACTGAACGTCAGTATTCAAAATTACAATGAAGATCTGTCACATCAGAATTTTTCAGGAACTCTCAAAATCGAAAATTCGGATATTGAAACTATTCTTGACCTATTGAAATTGGATACTCCATTTAGCTATGATAAAAATGGAAACAAAATCATTATCCACAATCGGTTAACAAAATAAACATCTTCCCTATTTAGATTCAATCTAAATAACTTCCGGAAAATCGAATTAGATTTTATCTTTGA
>JBARDR010000066.1:0-7962 GCA_049795335.1 Gelidibacter sp.
TATTTATGCTCTGCCAATTTTCCCATTTCGTTCGCTGACGGCAGTTTGTTTTCAATAAAAATGGCATTAGGATGCGTTACGATTTGATTAGTTTTTTCAACGCCATTGCCAATAAAATAGACTTTGCCTACTTCCAAAAAATCCCTAAAGCTGTGTTCATCTAATATTTGAGCTTCAATAGCCCTAACCTGCTTATAATCCTTGTCATACACCGACGCATAAACTTCCAAACGTCGTGCATCAAGCATAGGCACAATATATCCAGAATTGATAGTTAGCTGATGTGCCAATGCCTCTAAAGTATCTACAGAAATCAAAGGCTTATTCAAGGCAAAACACAAGCCCTTTGCGGCAGAAACGCCAATACGTAAACCTGTGTATGATCCTGGGCCTTTGCTTACGGCTATGGCGTCAATATGCTGAGGTTTCAGATTGGCTTCTTTAAAAACTGCGTCGATAAATAGATGCAGGGATTCGGCATGCGAATAATTGGAATTATAATCTTCCTTTAAAACCAACGTCTCTCCTTCTTTAGAAAGAGAGACGGAACAATTGGTTGTTGCGGTTTCAATATTAAGTATATAGGCCACTTTTGAATATTTTTAAGAGCTATTTCTTTTTAACTTCCTCAGCATTTTTAACTTCTATCTTATCTCCTGGACTCAAGGTTTTGGAGACGACATTGTAAGGGCCAGTGATGATGACGTCGCCCGCTTTTAAACCAGACAATATTTCGATATTGGTGTCATCTTGAATCCCTGTTTTTACCACTCGCAATTTGGCTTCATCATTATTTTTGACAAATACGCACTCAAACTTTTCTTCGTTTTGAACTTTTTGAGGCGTTTCTTCTTTGGCAATATCTTTTTTATCGTAAGATTTTTTAACGGAAGACGTATCAGCTTTGATAACAATGGCGCTTATCGGAACACTCACCACGTCTTTTCGTTTATTGGTAATGATGTCCACTGTTGCGGTCATTCCAGGACGGAAAGGGGAATAATTTTCGCCCTTGCCTTCCATCAAATCTTGATAAGACTCTTTAAGGATACTCACTTTCACCTTAAAGTTGGTGACCTGATCGGCTGTAAGCGCACTCGCCGCCGAATTGGCAATCGCGGTCACAATGCCCTTAAATTCCTTTTTAAGATAGGCATCCACTTCAACAATGGCAGCATCGCCTATATGAACTTTGACAATATCGTTTTCATTGACGTCAATTTCAACTTCCATGTTGTTCAAATTGGCCACTCTCAAAATTTCAGTACCAGCCATTTGCTGGGTTCCAACCACGCGCTCTCCAAGTTCCACATCTAATTTAGAAATGGTACCGCTCATCGGTGCGTAAATGGTGGTTCTGTTCAAATTATCCTTAGCTTCATTTACCGAGGCTCCTGCACTCTGTACGTTGTAGTATGCCGACTGTTGACTTGCCTTTGCAATTTCATATCCAGAAACTGCTTTATCCCATTCTGATTTTGAGATAATTCCTTTTTCAAAAAGCTGCTTGTTACGATCATGGCTTAACTTAGCCTCTCTTAAGGAAGCCTCTGCCTGTTCCAAACCTGCTTTTACGTTTTGAAAGGTTGCCTGACTTCTGTTTACTGCCGATTGAATAAGGTCGGGATTGACTCTTACCAACAAATCGCCTTTATTAACCTGTTGTCCTTCCTTAAACGGCAATTCAATAATTTCTCCGGAAACTTCACTCGAAATTTTCACTTCGACTTCTGGTTGAATTTTTCCAGTCGCAGAAACCTTTTCGACAATATCCATCAACATCACTTTCTGGGTTTCTACCTCCTTAAAGTTACCTGTTTTCCCAAACCAGCCCGCTTTTTTACCTACAAGAAGGACCAAGATTAGGACAACAATGGTTGATATTAGGATTATTAGTGTTTTTTTTCTCATGTCGGTTCATTAATTAAAATTGGTGATAGGAATTCCAAAATAAAACTCCAATACTTTAAGTTTAAAAATATAATCATATTTAGCACGAAGTACGTCACTTTGTGCAGATTCAAACTGATTTTGAGATTGGCTAAAATCAAATGCATTTAAAAGGCCAACATCGTAGCGCTCCTTGGAATAGTTAAAAGCTTCTTCTCTTGCTGCCAGCGTTTTTTGGGAAGCCTGGTAGGCTTTTAAAGCTCCTTTTGTATCATTATAAGCCTGATAAACGGCGGTTTCCAAATCGAGATTAGCTTGTTCCAATTGTAATTTTGAACGCTCAAGATTAACTTTATTTCGACCCACATTATTACTTGCGGACCAACCATTAAAGATTGGAATATTCAGTTGCAATCCAAAATTATGTCTTTTATTATCTGACATTTGCATACTAAAATCTGGCGTTGGAAACAATTGTGATGTAAAATAATTCGAACTAAAACTATAAAAGCCTGCGATGGTCGGCTGTAATGCACCTTGGGCTATTTTCACATCATAGGCCGCCAATTCTGAATTAGCTTCAGCAATTTTTATTTCATAACGCGTTTCTCTAGCAGTCGCTATAATATTATTTGGAGATTGTTCCAATATATCTGGTTCAGGTGCTGTATAGTCTATATCCGCGGTATCAAAATTTTGATAATCTTCAATTAAAAGAATTTGTGCCAAAGTGATTTTTGAAAGTTGAATCGCATTTTCAGCATTCACTATTTGTTGTTCTTGGGAAGCAATAGTCGCTTGGACTTCCAACAAATCCCCTTTAGGCAAAGAACCAGCATCTACAAGGTCTTGGGTGCGCTTTAACTGTTGTTCACTGATAGCCTGCTGAGCTTCTAATACCTTTAAACTTTCCTTATTGAACAATATCTGTAAAAAAGAATTGGCAACCAAAAGCGAAATATCCTCCTTCATTTTGTCCAATTGATATTGCCTGGCTACAATCTCTAAATTGGAACGATAGAGTTGGTTCAAATTCCGCAATCCGTCATATAAAGTAATATTAGAACTGATGCCTCCGGATAAGGTTTTTGAAGTGGCCGTAACGGCACTAAATGTAATAGGATCTTGTGAAAGTCCAATGTTCCAACTGTAGGACGTAGATGCACTTAAGGACGGCAGAAAATTACCGATGGCATCCTTTTTACCAATTTGTGCAACTTTAATATCTAACTCCGATTGTTTAACCGAAATATTGTTTTCTAAAGCATAGGCCACACATTCGCTAAGCGTCCATTTCTTTACTTGTGCTTGTGATGCTAATGCTAAAAACGCGAAAATTATAAGGATTGGTTTTTTCATAATTAAAATATAAGTCTATGAATCATTTGAAGTGTTACACTTAAAAAAAATTATTTCTTTTTAGCATAGTCTGGAATGCCTTGTACTTGATTCCAAACTTTTATTTTATCTGATTTATTAATACCGCCTTTCACTTGAACAAAAATCCCATCACTGATACCCAACTCCACATCGCGACGTTCAAATTTTTGATCGCCTACCAAGACTTCCACGAAAGGCTTCTGGGTTTGCGGATCAAATTGTACCAAAGCTTCCTTAATGGCCAAAACATTTTCTGCCTTATCCAAGATAATGGAGGCATTCGCACTTAATCCGGCTCTAATAAATGTAGAATCAATAGATTTTAAGGTTCCTTTAATGGAAAATTGAATCGCGCCATTTTCAGCAACACCTTTAGGAGCGATATAATCCAATACAGCATCAAATTTTTTATCTTCAATGGCACCAACGGTAATTTCAAGCGGCAGACCTTCTTTGATTTTGCCCACTTCACTTTCATCAACCTTCCCCTCAAAAATCATTTTTTTAACATCGGCCAAAGAAGCAATGGAAGTTCCTTCATTAAAGTTATTGGCTTCAATGACCTGGTTTCCTGCTTTTACTGGCACGTCCAAAACCATTCCTGAAACCGTAGCTCTTACTTGGGTCTGTGCAATATTTCCCAAACCACTCGTCGTACCGGTTTTGACGATATCATAGTTTTGACGAGAAGAACTCAAGCCTATTTCAGCCTGTTCAACACTTTGCTTGGTTTGCAAATAAGTGTTTCTGATGGTTTCAAATTCGTTGGAAGAAATCACGCCTTTCTCAAACAAGGCTTTTTGACGGTCGTAATTGGTTTGTTGCGTTTGCAAATTTATTTTCGCTGTTTGCAAGGCGGTCTGACTTGAAGAAATCGAACTTTGAGCACTCGCCAAGGAGGACACATTAGGAATGACGCGAATTTGAGCAATAAGGTCTCCTGATTTGACATACTCTCCTGCCTCAATAAACACCTCTTCAATGACCCCAGAAATATTAGATTTAATCAGCACTTCATCTTTCGGAACGATATTTCCCGTGGCGACCGTTTTCACAACAATCGTTTGTTCAATTGGAGTTTCGGTGGTGTAAACAACAGGATCTTGCTGATTTTTCTGATACAAATAAATTAAGGCAATTGCAAACATTGCAACGATAAGCCCTAGGATAATGACTGTTTTTGTTCTTTTCATTTGATATTTCTTATTGATTTTTAATGGTCAAATGTTAACACCTTAACAAGGATTTAAAATAATAACTCCAAATCGCAAGAGTTCTGATCATTATTCTATTCTTAAAGCGTCAACCGGTTTCATTTTTGTGGCACTTTTAGCTGGAATCAAACCTGCCAACAGGCCGGATACCACCAATATAAAAAGAGCCATAAAAACGACGGACATACTAACACTAGGGTTGGCAAAATTTTCTACAGGACCACTCATATCCAAAGCATAATTGAGTCCCCAAATCACAGCCGCGGCAAATGTAATACCGACCATTCCTGATAAAATAGTCAAGATTAAACTTTCTTGTAAAATCTGTGATTTAATCATCCAAGGCGAAGCTCCCAACGCTCTCCTTACGCCAATTTCTTTGGTACGTTCCTTAACGACAATGAGCATAATATTACTAATCCCTATGATTCCTGACATTAATACTAACGCACCGACAAAATAGCCTACGAATCCCAAAATTGAGAATAGGCCGTTCACGCGACCAAAAGCTTCGGACAAATCAAAGTTACCTATGGCGCGTTCATCATCAGGAGCAACTTTTCGTCGGTTCTTTAAGGATTCTAAAATTTGGGGTTTGAGTGTGGTAATATTTGTTCCGTCAACTGCCGTGACCGCCAGCCATCCTACATTATCAGCAAAATTGAAGGCTTGTCCAAAGGTTGTAAAAGGCACGAAAATAGTATTGGCATCTTCCTCTTTATCTCCTTGGCTATTGCTCACTTTAAAAGTGCCTATCACCATGAAATTAACGCCGTTTATTTTTATATAAGTTCCTAATGCATTTTGTCCCTTATCATAAAGTCCTTTTACCACGCCCGTTCCAATCACACAAACTTTTCGATTGGAATTGATATCGGAATAGCTCACAAAACGACCTTCCAACATATCCATAGGCTGTTGTTTTATAAATTCAGGATAATCACCATTGACTTGGTAGGCTCCGATTTTTGTTCCTCTAACCACATTATTCCCTCCACTATAACCGCCCAATTGGTTGCGAGGGGATACATATTTCAGTTCTGGAAATTCGTTTTTTAAAGCAGCCACATCGTCCAATTTAAAATTGAACCGTCGCCCTTTGGGAAGTCCTTTATAGGGTTTTGAAGTTTGTTGTGTCCAAATGAACATGGAGTTGGTAGCAAAATTGCCAAAATCAGCGGTTACCCCATTTTTAAGTCCGTTGGTCAATGCCAGCAAAAGCACCAAGATGGTAATCCCCCAAAACACGCCAAACGCAGTCAAAAAAGTTCTAAACTTATTTGCATTTAAGGCTTCCAATATTTCGTCCCAACGATCTTTACTAAACATATTATTCGTCTCTAAGTGCTACAATAGGTTTAATTTTGGCTGCACGATAGGCGGGTATAAATCCTGCAGTCGCACCTGCAAACACTAAAACAAATACCGTGGTCAATGCGGTATTAAAATCCACTTGCGGATGTTTAATAAAATCACTTTCGATGTGCGGCCCGAAGAGTTCCAAAAGTCCCAGGCCCGCCACAAGCCCGAAGAGTCCCGAAAACATAGTTACAAAAACAGATTCCTGTATAATCATGGCAACAATGGACATCGGTTGCGCACCCAATGCTTTACGAATACCAATCTCTTTGGTGCGTTCCTTAACAATGATGAGCATAATATTACCCACTCCAACCACTCCGGCAATGATGGTTCCGATACCAACAAACCAAAAAACAGCTTTAATGGTATCTACCAACGAATAAATTTTACGCGCTTCTTCCAAGGTATTATTGACGCTAATGGCACTTACATCATCAGGAGCGATGATATGTCTTTCTTTGAGATCATTTTCAATACCCATCGAAATTTGTTCTGAAAGTTTGACGGCCGCATCAAAGTTTTCTGACATCTTAACCGTATAGGTCATATTACGGATATCATTTCCGCCATTGAATGCCTTTTGAGCAGTTGTAATAGGCATCATGACTTTACTTTCATCACGCTCTCCTCCCGGATCGAAAAAGACACCGATCACTTTAAAATTAATCCCATATAAGGAAATATCCTTACCAATAGGATCTTGTCCTTTAAATAAATCTTGGCTTACTTTATTTCCAATAACCGCCACCTTTTTAGAACCCATCACATCAGAATGATTTAAAAACCGTCCTTGACTGATATCGGCATTTTCAATAAACTGGTTATCCGGCATGACGCCTTGGATTCTATAGTTGCCGGATTCGTTTTTATAATTGACCAATCCACCCCAGATGGTATAAAACGCGGACTTATATTCGATATCGTCATTGTATCTGTCCGCTATCGTATTGAAATCATTATTTTTAAGCTGAATACGTCTTCCAGGATTTAAGCCTTTAAACTCTTTGGTAGTCATACCTGTCCAGATGGAGATACTATTAGCGGCGTCTTTCTCAAACTGGGAGGTCACACCGTTTTGGATTCCAGAACTGAAACCTAGAAGAATGACTAAAATAAAAATTCCAGATGCTACAGAAAGACCTGTTAAAAATGTGCGGAGTTTATTTTTACTTAAGGTCTCAAAAATTTCCTGCCAACGCTCAATTTCAAACATACTGAGACGCTCTAATTTGTTGGACTACCTTATCGTCAATGATCAGTCCATCCTTCAAATTCACAATACGCTTGGTCATATTGGCGATATCAGGTTCATGCGTAACGATTAAAATGGTTTTTCCTTCGTCATTAATGCCTTGAATAAGTTCCATAACCTCATGAGAGGTTTTGGTATCCAAAGCTCCCGTAGGCTCATCGGCCAAAAGAACTTTTGGATCACTTGCCAAGGCTCTCGCGATTGCGACACGTTGTTTTTGCCCTCCAGATAGTTCAGTGGGCAAATGGTGTGACCACGGTGCTAATCCAACTTTATCCAGATAATGCATGGCCTTTTCCACACGTTCTTTACGTGGAACACCTTGATAATACAGTGGCAGAGCAACATTATCTAAGGCAGATTTATAATTGATGAGGTTAAAGGATTGAAAGATGAATCCTAAAAATTTATTTCTGTAGTTGGCCGCAATTTTCTCATTGAGATTTTTAATAGGAACATTATCGAGCGTGTAAGAGCCTTCATCGGCTTCATCCAACATGCCTAAAATATTCAAAAGCGTTGATTTACCTGATCCAGAAGAGCCCATGATGGATACAAGTTCTCCTTCCTTTACTTCAAAATTAATCCCTTTTAACACATGAAGAGAATTATTTCCCATGTGGTAGGACTTGTGTAAATCTTTAATTTGGATCATGTTCAGTCGCTTAGTGTTGCAATGTTACACAAATCGAAGTTCGATTTATATTAACGAATTGTTAAGACTTATCTTAAACAATCACTATTTAGACTGATAAAAGCAAAAAATGTTACAGAAAACCGTATTATATTTCTTTCTTTTTACTGAACCGCGTGAAAATTGCAATTCCAATTCCTGCAATAAGAACATAAGGAATGATCATGAGG
>JBARDR010000067.1:0-5009 GCA_049795335.1 Gelidibacter sp.
TTGAAATATTGATCCTTGATGTCAATGGTTATGACTTCTCTTTCGTACTGTGTATTCAAATCGAATGCCATTTGAAGCATGACTTTTTTTCGTGCATCAAAATGATTCTTGTCGTGATCTCTGATGATGTATTTTAAAACGGTTTCTTCAACTCCGCCTTCAATGCTTGACAAATGGAAAAAACCTTGGTAGTTTTCGGTATGCTCTGGTGTTTCCAGCATCGGTAAAGAATTGATGAACTCCGTAGCAATGTACATGGAGTTGATCATTTTTCCTTTGGCATAACCGGGATGCACAATTTTACCTTTGACTTTTACGGTAGCCCCTGCAGCGTTGAAATTTTCATATTCCAATTCGCCAATTTGGCTTCCATCCATGGTATAAGCCCATTCCGCGCCAAATTTTTCAACGTCAAACTTATGCGCACCACGACCAATTTCTTCGTCTGGAGTAAAACCGACACGAATTTTACCATGTTTAATTTCAGGATGTTGAATCAAGTATTCCATCGCTGAAACAATTTCTGTGATTCCCGCTTTATCATCGGCACCTAAAAGGGTTGTGCCGTCCGTAGTGATGAGTGTTTGTCCTTTATATTGTAACAAATCGTCAAAAAGATCAGGAGATAAAATAATATCTTCTTCCGCATTTAAAATAATGTCCTGGCCATCATAATTCTCAATGATTTGAGGCTTGACATTCGCACCTGTAAAATCAGGGCTGGTATCAAAATGAGACACAAAACCAATGACCGGAACGTCATGATCCACATTGCTCGGTAAGGTTGCCATAATATAAGCGTTATGATCAATGGAAACTTCTGTCATGCCAATGGCAGTGAGTTCTTTAACTAGGGCATGGGCCAAATCCCATTGTTTTTCTGTGCTTGGCGTGGTTTCAGAATTAGGATCAGATTCGGTGTCAACAGTGACGTAACTTATAAATCTATCAATAATGTGTTGTTTCGGTATCATAACTATTCAATTTTTTTTATGCTAAGTGCGATATAAATGACCCTTTTGTTTTTGGGGTTTAGAGTTCAAAAATACTATTAATTTTCAAAATGAATAATGTCAATCTTTATGAAAGGAATGGTATTTTTGTACAATAACTTTCTTAAGATTTATGTACAAAAGCATCATCCGCCCTTTGTTTTTCAGTTTTGATCCTGAAAAAATCCATCACTTTACATTTTCAATGATTCGTTTTTCTAACCAAATTGGTTTTGGGGGCGCTTTTAGAAGGGTTTATAAATTTGAAAACCCCAAATTAGAGCGTGAACTTTTCGGAGTCAAATTTCCTAATCCCGTCGGATTGGCCGCGGGTTTTGATAAGGATGCGAAGCTTTACAAAGAGCTCTCAAATTTAGGTTTTGGTTTTATTGAAATCGGAACGGTCACACCAAAGCCTCAGGATGGCAATGAAAAACCGCGTATTTTCCGATTGATAGAAGACGAAGCCATCATCAACCGCATGGGATTTAATAATGGTGGCGTTGTAGAAGCAGTGAAACGGTTGAAAAATAATCCAGTACAAGGCGATAAGAAACGGGTTTTGATAGGCGGGAACATTGGTAAAAATAAAATCACGCCCAATGAAGAAGCGGTCAATGATTATATCATCTGCTTTGAAGCTCTTTTTGATTACGTCGATTATTTTGTGGTCAACGTCAGTTCGCCCAATACGCCAAATCTTCGTGCGTTACAAGAAAAGAAACCCTTGACCGATTTGTTACAGACCCTTCAGGATAAAAATTACTTAAAACAAAAACGCAAACCCATTCTTTTGAAGATTGCTCCCGATCTCACGGATGAACAACTTCTAGATATTATTGACATTGTTTCCATCACAAAAATCGATGGCGTCATTGCCACAAATACGACCATTTCACGCGATGGTATTTCATCTGAAAACAAAAATGAAATAGGTGGTTTAAGTGGTAAACCCTTGACCAAAAGAGCGACTGAAGTGATCCGTTTTCTGTCGGAAAAAAGCAATAAGGCATTCCCGATCATTGGGGTGGGTGGGATCTATTCTGCCGAAGACGCTTTGGAGAAATTGGATGCGGGGGCTGATTTAATACAGCTATATACCGGTTTTATTTATGAAGGTCCAGGATTGATAAAGGAGATTAATAAAGCGATTTTGAAACGTGGATAAGACAAATTGGGTTTTAAACGTATAAATTATTCTTGCTAAATAGTATGCGTCTTTTTTAATTTTAATAACATGGCGTCAAAATTATTGAGATGTGCGTCATAGCTATTTAATAATATTACTTCTCACTCAAGAATTTCCCGCGGATGATGCAGATTTTCGCAGATTCTTGTTGGAGTATAATATATTCTGATTTATATCTCTTTTCTAAATGATCGAAACCCTCATTTCCTTTTCAATAGCAACACTCGCTCTCGCCATTGCTCCAGGGCCTGATAACATCTATGTGCTCACCCAATCGTTGGTCAATGGTACCAAAAGCGGTATCGCCACAACGGCTGGTCTTATAAGTGGCTGCATCGTACACACCACACTTTTAGCATTTGGTGTTTCAGCAATAATTACGGCTTCGGAAGAGCTTTTTTATGGGGTCAAAGTTTTGGGCGCTTGCTATTTACTGTATTTAGCCTATAGGGTTTATAAGTCTGCTGAGACAATTTCGCTTTCAGAAAACGCACCCCAAAAATCATATTTAGAACTTTATAAAACGGGCGTTATCATGAATTTAGTCAATCCTAAAGTGATGATTTTCTTCCTGGCATTTTTCCCTGGTTTTCTTTGGAATGATGAGGGAAACACAGTTTTTCAATTTTACGCTTTAGGAACCATTTTCATGGTTATTTCCTTTCTCGTTTTCAGTAGCATCGCTTTATTGGCAGGTCGTATATCTGAATTTCTATTGAAAAGGAAAGGCGTTGGCAGTTTTTTGAAATGGCTTCAAATAGTCGTTTTTGTGGGCATCGCACTTTATATCATCGGCGCATAAAGATGAGATTTATATTAGTCTAAGTTTCTATAAGTCAAAAGATAAACTTTTTTTTGCGTTTGTGAATTATATTAATAAATGTAATTTAGCAGTTAACCAAAATTTAGTTTTATTATGAAAAAAACGTTATTTCTTACAGGAATGGTCTTGTTACTGTTCTCCTGTAACTCGGGCAACAAGGAATCTTCAGAAACCTCTGCAGATGGCAAGACTGAGAAAGTAAGCAAAAAGAATAGCACTAAATCTTATGATTGCTTAGAAAAGTTTGATGACGATTACAGTTTACTTTTAACAAAAGAAGAAATGACGTCCATTTATCCCATAAATTCCGATAAGGTCAAAGAGCAATTGCGTTCTGGCAGCTATGGTGAACATATGTATCAGTGGCCAAGTAATCGTCCTACTTTTATTATGGAAGTGTCGGGAATGAAAATGGAACTGCCAGATCAGAATACAATTGGTGTAAAAAATCTCTCTTTTTATTCAGATAAAAGTGATATCAAATCCAATATTGAAACCTTTGATATGGGTTACAAAGAATTATCTGAAAAAGAACTCGATAAAATTCAGGAAAATCTTGCCAAGCAGGAAGATGAAATAAAAAAGACAGGGGAGGACTTAATGAAAGTTCGTGCCAAAAGAAGTTGGGATTTTGTTGAAGATTTAGGCTCGAGCGCTTGGTATAAATGGAATGAGCAATGGGGCGGGGAATTGGTGGTATTGGCTGGAATATCTAAATTCACGATCCTAACAAAAATTAGTGCGGACCCAGATGAGAATCGGGAAATAGCGAAAAAATTGGCGGAAAAAATTCTTGCCAAATGTAAATAATTGTGAAGTGGACTTTTAAGGTAGCTATCTTAAAAGTCCGTTTTTTTATTGAGATTCAGAAATGATTATTAAAACTTCTCCTGTCAATATGAGCTCTTTTTTATTTTTATGAACGAAAGATTTCTGCCTTCGTAGGATTTTATATCTTTGGGCCAATGCAACAGGTGAAAATTATAGAATGTCCGCGAGATGCTATGCAAGGCATCAGAGACTTTATTCCTACTGAAAAAAAGGTTCAATACATTCAGTCGTTGTTACGAGTGGGTTTTGATACCATTGATTTTGGGAGCTTTGTGTCGCCAAAGGCGATTCCACAGATGGGGGATACGGCTGAGGTGCTTTCAAAGTTGGATCTTTCCAAATCTCAGAGCAAACTTCTAGCCATTATTGCCAATACACGCGGTGCTGAGGATGCGTCCGTTCATCCTGAAATTAACTATTTAGGGTATCCTTTTTCTATTTCTGAAAATTTCCAAATGCGAAATACCCATAAAACGATTGCACAATCCGTAGTGGCTTTGAATGAGATTTTGGAAATTGCAGACAAATCTAATAAGGAAGTCGTGGTTTATATATCGATGGGCTTTGGAAATCCTTACGGAGATCCATGGACTGTCGATGTTGTGGGTGATTGGACCGAACGTTTGTCAAAAATGGGAGTGAGCATTCTGTCGTTGAGCGATACCGTTGGCACGTCTAATCCGGAGAGTATTAACTACCTTTTTTCTAATTTGATTCCGAAATATCCACATATAGAATTTGGGGCCCACCTTCATACAACGCCTACTTCCTGGCATGAAAAAGTAGATGCCGCTTTTAACGCTGGTTGTAAACGTTTTGATGGTGCCATTCAAGGTTTTGGTGGTTGTCCAATGGCAAAGGATGAATTGACAGGCAATATGCCTACGGAAAAATTACTCTCTTATTTTACGGCAAATAAATGTAATCCGCTAAATGCCTTAAGTTTTGAAAGTGCCTATAATGAGGCGACCAAGATTTTTAAGAATTATCATTAATTGGGGAAATTGGCATTAGGGATTAGATGTTGGAGGGATTTGTTTAGAGTTTCTGTAATAAATTATCAGAGATCAACAACACTCAGTTTTTAATTTAAATTACAATCTTCAGATTAACTGAGTTTTCAAAAACCTCCAAATCAAAAAGAATATTCAACCCTTATCAAGAGGCTATAAGG
>JBARDR010000068.1:0-4181 GCA_049795335.1 Gelidibacter sp.
TTCTTCATCCAAAAGCACACGCTTGCTTATCTTGTGAGATTCCACAAACATAAAAGTCAAGTGGGTAAGGATGTCATATATTTCAGAGCGACCACGGGTGATTTCAATGTTCATTTGCTCTTCATCAATCCGAAAACAATTACGTCGTCGTTTTGGCGGCACTATGGCTTTAAAATGAGAATTGCTATAGCCTTCATCACTCGTCAGATTGATAAAAGTACATTCTTCAATCCCGTATGGCAATCTGTCCACAACATAAAGCAAACCTTCTAATTCTGCTTTTTCTTCTCCAATAGATCCATAAATTTCAGGTCTTAATTGCAACAAGGACTCGCGAAGTGTTTCTCCAGAAATACCCATCGGCTTGTAAAATCCGCGATTAAACAGATGCCGCATTGTAATATACATTCGTTCAATGGAGTTAGAACTTTCTTGGGCCCTAGTTCTGGCTAGAAGTTTTTTATTCATAAATAAGTATTTAACCTACAAATATAGTATTAATATGTTAAATTTTGCTGTGTCAAAGCATCTGCAATTTTTCGGTCGTTGGAAAGTCGGGGCAATTTATTTTGACCACCTAATTTTCCGATGGACTTCATATAATCTTGAAAACCATTCTTTTTCACTCTCGAAATTTTTAAGGGCTGTAGAACCTTCCCTGTAATCAAATCAAAATAATAACTGTTTTGCTTTTGAAGTGACATCTCAATCTTTTCTGCCAATTGTAATAGATTCTCAGGTTCATTTTCAAATTCAATAAACCACTCATGATATGGCAATCCGCTAGATGGATTGATTTGTGGTGCCACTGTAAATTCTGAGACTTGAATGTTTGAACCTTCAATGGCTTCATTGAGGGCTTGCTCCACTTCCTTGCCAATAACGTGTTCTCCAAAGGCAGAGATAAAGTGCTTGATACGTCCGGAAACTATGACGCGATATGGCGCTAATGAAGTAAACTCCACGGTATCGCCAATATTGTAGGCCCAAAGACCCGCGGTGGTTGAAATGATCATCACATAATTGGTGTTCAGCGTTACGTCTTTGATGGTAATTCGCTTTGGATGTGCATCGAAAAACTCGTCGGCTTTGATAAATTCATAAAAAATACCAGAATTCAATTGCAAGAGCATGCCTTTTTCATGCTGCTGATCTTGATAGGCAAAAAAACCTTCACTGGCAGGATAGAGTTCTATACTGTCTACCTTTCGACCAATCAGGCTCTCAAATTTTGCGCGATAGGGTTCATAATTAACACCGCCATAAATGAACAAGTTGAAATTCTTGAAAACGTCGCCAACTTTTTTCCCTGTTCTTTGATGGATTTTTTCGAAATACATCTGCACCCAAGATGGAATTCCAGAAATAACGGTCATGTTCTCAGGCAGAGTTTCATCTATTACGGCTTCTACTTTCGTTTCCCAGTCTTCAATGCAATTGGTTTCCCAAGAAGGCATTCTGTTTTTTTGAAGGTATTTTGGAACAAAATGTGCCACAATACCTGATAAGCGACCTAATTGAATACCATTCTTTTCGTCTAATATGGGGCTTCCTTGCAAAAAAATCATCTTTCCATTTACGAAATCAGCCTTTCCAGTTTCTGCAATGTACAGGAGAATGGCATTTCTGGCAGCCTCAATATGTGTGGGCATACTTTCTTTTGTAATGGGAATATATTTTGCGCCTGAAGTGGTACCCGATGTTTTAGCGAAATAAATAGGTTTGCCTTTCCATAGAATATCACGCTCACCAGCAACCACCCGTTCTACATAAGGTTTGAGTTCTTCATAATCTCTTACAGGGACACGTGATATAAAATCTGAATGGGATGTGATGTTATTAAAATCATGATCCTTTCCAAACTGTGTGTTTTTCGCCTCATCCATTAGGTTTTTAAACACTGCATTTTGTGTTTCAATGGGATTATTAGCCCATTTCAAAACCGACTTTCTAATATGGAGCGCAAAGGGTTTGGCTAATGCCGATTTTAGTGAGAACATTATTTAAAATCTATAAAGTTGGTTGGATTGATTGGATAACCTTTGCTCCATAACTCAAAGTGCAAATGCGGACCTGTGGTATACTCTCCAGTGCTTCCCGCCATAGCAATGACCTCCCCTGCTTTGACCACATCACCTTGTTCTTTGGTCAAGGATGCATTATGTTTATATACCGAAATTAATTCATAACTGTGCTCTATGATGACCACATAACCCGTTTCGGCTGTCCATTCGGCAAAAATAACGGTACCATCGGCAGTGGCCTTAACAGGAGTGTTTTTGGCAACAATAATATCTACGGCATAATGTTTTTCCTTCACATTATAACCTTCTGAAATGTTTCCATTTACCGGAGCAAACAGCACGAAATTGGCAGTTGAAATAGCCGATTCAAAAAGGTTATATTTATCTTCCTTATCTACTTTTTCGCGCAATAAGGAATCCTGCTTTGAAGTTTTGATGCTTAAATGAGCGGTTTCAGCATTCGCTGCTCTTAAAATAGAATCTTTATTAAATTCCACTGTTTTAACATCCCCTGTGAGGACGCGCCTAATCGAACTAAAATACTTTTCGTTGACATCAATAATATGCTGCAAGGAATCGGTTTTAAAACTCAGAGAAATGGCTTGCTTTTTTAGCTTGGTTGAAGAGTACCCAGGAATAAACTCTCTTAACGGCGTAAATGCAATTAAAAATATGGTGGCTGCCACAAGTAGGATACTGGTTAAGGATACTATAACGAAAACATTTAAACGGGTCAGTTTAATGGCGAAGCGTTCTTCAAACGTATCTTCATTAAGCACGACCAAACGGTACTTATGAAGTAATTTCTTCGCGAATTTCTTCTCTTTTTTTCTTGTTGTCATGACGAACAAAATTAAATAAATTTAAGGCAATCGCTAAGATGTTTCATCTAAAGTTTATTTTTAACGTTTAAATTAAAGTTTAATTATTAAATTTGCAGTTCAAATTCAATGTTATGATAGCATCAAATATTTTTTTAGCAATTGGAGCACCACAAATAATCTTGATTGTGGTAGTCGTATTACTTCTATTTGGAGGAAAGAAAATCCCAGAACTCATGAGAGGATTAGGAAGTGGCATTAAAGAATTTAAAGATGCCAGTAAGGAAGATGGTGATGAAAAGAAAACATCAACTAATAAAAACGAGTAATTACATCCCATAAAAAGCAAAAGAGCCAACTTAATCGTTGGCTCTTTTTGTTTATTTAATCTTTATGGATTTTATAATGGATTCCAATTCAAAAATATTATTACGTTTTTCAACCGAAGGGGCAAAAACATAACCTTCAATGACCACATAACGATTATTGGCTTTATCCTCAATAGCATAGTTGATAAATGGGCCAGACATAAACGCATTCTTCACATCCCAAAGACCTTTGGTTTCATAGGTAGGCTTGCCATCCACGGTAGTTTCATATAAGTAGGGCGTGTACGCGTCCTCAGTGATCATATACGAACCTTCAACAGGACCTGGGATATGAACCTCTCCAATAGAATCTCTCATGCGTATGATGTCTAAAACTGTACTATCTCCTTTTCTTATGGAATTAAGTGGCACTTCATAAATCATAATATCCATGGTACCTGTAGGAATATCTTTCCTGATCCAAAAGAAATCCTTGTCCTGTTTTGCAATTCTATAGGCGGTTTGAAAATTTAATTTAACACCTAAGGCTTTTTCAAGTGGTGCATCATCCATTAAGGATATTCTAATACGACGTTGGTTTTCTTTTAATTCTTCCTTTTTAAAAGCAGCAATAATTTCGTCGCCATGAGTTTTCAATTGGTTATTGATTTCCTCATCTGTTTTTCCTGAAATGACCACAACCGTTTGAGGTCTCGCATATACATTGGTTTTTATGGTCATGCCTGCTTCGCCACCTTTTTCTATTTTAAGAATGCTTCTGCTTTTGGTCGCAAAACCATCAAATACCATGGGTGGCATTTGGTTAATCGAAAATAACGGTTCTTCTTGATTGAGTGCTGGTACGGGAGCGGCGACTATATCACGTATGGTCTCTCCGACACCATCATCCCATAATAGGTTATCAACAACCACCAAAAGGGAATTAATGTTTCCTGAAGATGCAGAAATAATTCGTTGGTCTTTACCTTTATTACAAGACGTAAACAAGACGAACGAGAAGGCAATAG
>JBARDR010000069.1:0-3949 GCA_049795335.1 Gelidibacter sp.
GGAAACCGCTAGAAGTTTTGGAAAAAACACAACTACGGATACTGTTTTAGCCCTAGTTTCTTTAGGATTCTACAACTATTATCTCAATTATTTTGTCAACGTTGAACACGTTAAAGACCGCAGTTTACATCCAAAATCAGCAGCTGGGGATTGGGTTAGCTCTATCTTATTTGCCATTGTTGCAGCAACTATTGTCCACACTTATTTTATTCAGCCGTTTACCATTCCAACGTCATCTTTGGAGAAAACATTATTGGTGGGCGACTTTCTATTTGTGAGCAAGTTCCATTATGGCGCCCGAATTCCAATGACTACGGTGGCAGCACCAATGGTTCATGATACTATTCCGATATTGAACATCAAGTCCTATCTGATAAAACCAGAGTTGCCATATATGAGACTTCCAGGTTTTCAAAGGATCAAACGCAATGATATTGTCGTTTTCAACTGGCCTGTGGATACGATGTTAGATATGCGCCATACCGATAAGTTTTACTATAAACCTATCGACAAGAAAACAAATTACGTAAAGCGTGCCGTGGGTATACCTGGAGATACCTTGTCCATAAAAGACGGTTATGTTTATATCAACGGGAAACAAAACGTGTTGAACGATCGGGCAAGAATCCAATTTTCATACGACGTGACTTTTAAAGGTCAGATAGCTTCAAATGCACAGGTTTACGATATTTTGAAGCGTTTTGACATGACCGACGGTTTAGGCTATGACCAAGAAACCGAAAAATGGATCATTCCGGCCGCTACTGAAGAAGCGGTGGCAAGAGCAAGAAACCATCCAAATATCGCATCTATCGAAATCAGAAAAGATGTGATGGGCCAACGCGATGCTGGGATCTTCCCGATGAATACGGCCTACAATTGGAACAATGATTATTTCGGCCCTTTATATATTCCTCAAAAAGGAAAAACAATCACGCTAACACCAGAAAATATGCCGTTATACAAACATCTCATAAAAGCCTATGAAGGGCGTGAGCTTTCTGTAAATGGAAATCAAATCAGTATTGATGGCCTAGTGACCAACCAATATACATTTGGACAGGATTATTATTGGATGATGGGAGACAACCGCCACAACTCACAAGATTCAAGAGTTTGGGGCTTTGTTCCCTTTGATCATGTGGTCGGTAAACCTGTATTTGTTTGGATGAGTTGGGATGGTAAAAATCCACGTTGGGAACGTTTCTTCACAACGGTTGGTGGTAATGGAAAACTCGTGTCTTATCTGATTCCTTTCCTTGTTTTATTAGGCGTTTGGTTTGGTTTCAATGCTTGGCGTAAAAAGAAAGCTTCGAAATAGCAATTTTTAAATAGCATTTTAGTTACAATTTTTAACCATGGACATTCTACTTCATCCAACTTATTTTCCGAGTATTGCACAATTTGTGGCAATGATTCAGGCAAAGCAAGTTACTTTTGAAGTCTGCGATAATTACCAAAAGCAAACCTATCGAAACCGAATGAACATTTATGGCACCCAAGGAAAAATGCCTTTGACGGTTCCCGTGGTCTATTCGCAAAAAAAAAGACAGCTTTACAAAGATATTCTCATCTCGAACGATGAAAAATGGCAGGATCTCCATTGGAAATCAATTCAATCCGCTTACAGTGGTTCTCCGTTTTTCGAGTTTTATGAACATGATTTGAAGCACCTCTTCCTTAAAGAAGCAACATATTTAATGGATTTTAATTTTAGATGTTTGAACGCTGTTTTAGAATGTTTACAACACGACTTAAAATTTGATCTTACTTCTGAATTTGAATTAAAACCTCTAAACAAAACGGATTACCGCTATCTGGCCGACCACAGGAAAGAGACTGAACAACCTTTTAAACCCTATGTTCAGGTATTTGATGAGAAGCATGGTTTTATTTCCAATCTGAGTATTTTGGACTTAATTTTCAATGAAGGCCCTAACGCCCTGCTCTACTTGGAAAGACAACAACTGCCCTATTGATGTTACAACCACTTATACATTACGGGATTCATTTTGGGTTACCATTGTTTGTGGCTTACTTCTTTTTTCGGTCAAACTGGAAAAAAGCCTATTGGATTATGATTGCCACGATGCTAATTGATTTAGATCATTTAATGGCCACACCTCTTTTTGATCCTGGACGTTGTAGCATTAACTTTCATCCACTCCACAGCTATTACGCCATGGCGGTTTACTTTGGATTTCTGTTCTTTCAGAAAACCAGAATTCTAGGAATTGGATTGGTCATTCATATGATTGCTGATGCAATGGATTGCTGGATGATGTAGACACAAAGTTTTGAGGCTTAGGTTAAAGAGAAACAGAAAATCAGCGTCATCTGCGTTTCATTTTATTCCGCAGAGTTCCACAAAGAATCGCAAAGTTCCACAAAGAAAAAGAAAACAATGAAGTTCCAATGCTTCGGAAATATAAAAAATCCTGTCGATTGTTAACTGCTGAATGCCCACTGAGGACTGAAGAATCACTTTATCCGAACCCGACTCATAATCGGAAAATGGTCCGATAATTTAAGATCGAAGGTCTTGAAGGTGTTGACAGCAAAATGATCATCTACCATAATATAATCTATCCGAACCGGGAAGAATTTAAAATCGAAGGAACGTCCAAAGCCATTGCCAGCCTCCACAAAAGCATCCTTCATACCAGCCCTAATTTCCTTATAAACATAAGAATACGCCGTATTATTAAAATCGCCACAAACAATTACTTTGTAAGGAGACTTCGACTTATGCTCTAAAAATAATTCCGTTTGCGCTTGCTGTAAACTAAACGTTTTCTCTACGCGTTTAAATAGATTTTCGGAAGTTTCCTTTTTTAGTGGATCCGTACTCACATCAATTTTAAAGGATTGTAAATGCACATTATAGACCCTTATGGTGTCTTTTCTCTTTACAACATCCGCAAAAATAGCATTGTTGAAGGTGTTTGGGAATTCAATGGTGCCTTTATTTATGATAGGAAACTTAGAAAATATAGCTTGTCCATTTACAATTTTACCACCAGAAAGGGATTCAAATTTGTAATAGCCTTTTAATGCCAATGCTTTATCAGGTCGGTAATCCTGCATGCTGATGATATCAGGGTTCTTTTCATTAATAAACGAACTTATTTCCTTGCCAGCGTTGATATCAGGAATCCACTCAAAAACATTAAACAACCGTACGTTATAATTCATGACGACAATATTATCAGTATCGACATCTTGACTTGAACTGGAAAATTTATATAAGGATCCTAAGTGTTGAAAACCAATCAGCAGAACAATCAAAGACAACAATAATTGTTTTCGAACTTTTAAAAGCCAATAGATTACAAAAAGGAGATTAACGATAATAAGAAAAGGCATCGTCAAGCTTAAAACAGACACAAAAGCAAAGCGTTTAGGCTCTACATAGGGCAATATATAAGCCAACAGAAGTGTGACTGCTGCTAGGGAATTCAAGAAAAACACAAACTTATCAAACAGATTAAGTTTTTTCATTGGCCTTAGTCTTTAGCTTTAAATAAAAAAGCCTTTTCTTCTTCCGTCAGGCTTTCATAGCCACTTTTACCAATTTTATCCAGGATAAGGTCGATTTGCTTTTGCTTATTAAACTCATTAAACTCGGATTTAGTATGACCTGCTACGTTATTTGATTTTCGCTTGTGAACCGTTTTCAAGGTTGATTTTTTAGAAGACTTAAATAAACTTACAATCCCATCCATAAATTTCTCAAAACCCTTGCCAATATCTTGGCCCTTGATCAACTGTTTAGCATAAAAATAACCTAATCCCACTCCACCTAAATGCGCAATATTGCCACCTTGGTTCATTCCAAAAAGACCAATAACATTAAAAACTACCAACGCAACGCCCAAATGCCAAAGCTTGATATTGAAGAAAACAACACGTACTTCGGTATGAGGCATATAAGCGCATAAAAAAATCA
>JBARDR010000070.1:0-4498 GCA_049795335.1 Gelidibacter sp.
GCTTTATACTGACTACACCTTGTTCACTTCGGATCCACGGATTTTAAAAGATTTGGTTAAAGTTTTCGACTTTTTTGAAACCAATTATAAAATCTTTAGGTATAAACATATTATTGTTTCGCCTCATTATACCAAAACAAAGTTGTATAAACTCATTGACAATGAAATTCTCAATGTCCAAAGTGGAAAAGAAGCATTTATTAAACTGAAACTTAATAGTGTTTCTAGTTATATGATGATTGATAAGCTTTATGAGGCCAGTAGAGCAGGCGTGAAAATTCAGATGATCGTTAGAGGTATCTGTTGCTTGGTGCCCGGAGTAAAAGGAATGAGCGAAAATATTGAGGTCATTAGCATCATCGATAAGTTTTTGGAGCATACCAGATTGTTGGTGTTTTGTAACGATAATGATCCCAAAGTTTTTATTTCGTCCGCCGATTGGATGTCAAGAAATATAGAAAATAGGGTAGAAGTAACCTGTCCTATCTACGATAAAGATATCAAAAATGAACTTTTGGATGTTTTTGAGATTTCCTGGAATGACAATGTTAAAGCCCGTTTATTGTTTGGAAACCATGAAAATAAATACAAACACAATAATTTGCCAAAAGTCCAATCGCAATTTGCCACGTACGACTATTATGTTAATAAACTACAAAACTAAACTATGCTAACGATTAAAAAATACGCGGCTATTGACATTGGATCTAACGCTATACGTTTGCTTATTTCTAATATCATTGAACAAAAAGGGAAGCCCACCCTTTTTAAAAAGAGCGCCTTGGTTCGTGTGCCCATTCGTTTGGGAGCAGATGTGTTCTTAAACCAAAAAATTTCTCTAGAAAATGAACTGCGCATGATCGATACCATGAACGCGTTCAAATTACTTATGAAATCGCATAAGGTGGTTGTTTATAAAGCCTGTGCTACTTCTGCCATGCGCGAAGCCGAAAATGGAAATGAAGTTGTTAAGCTCATAAAGAAACAAACAAAAATAAAGATCGATGTTATTGATGGCGAAGAGGAAGCGGCCATTATCGCTGCCACCGATCTGAACAGCTTTATAGATAGAGATAAAACTTATTTATATGTGGATGTTGGTGGTGGAAGCAGTGAGTTTTCTGTGATTCATCAGGGCACAACAGTAGCTTCAAAATCTTTTAAGATTGGAACTGTAAGATTGTTGAATGATATGGTTCAAAAAGAAACTTGGTTAGAGTTGCAGACATGGATTAAGCATAATACCAAAGATTTTGAGAAAATTGACCTGTTAGGCTCTGGCGGAAACATCAATAAAATCTTTAAAATTTCCGGAAAAGCCATGGGAAAACCTTTGACGTATTTCTATTTGACCTCCTATTACAATATGTTGCAATCGTATAGTTATGAAGAGCGAATTACAGAATTGGATTTAAATCAAGATAGGGCCGACGTTATTATTCCAGCAACCAGAATTTATATTTCAGCTATGAAATGGAGTAATGCCAAGTACATTTATGTTCCTAAAATTGGTCTTTCTGATGGGATTGTGAAAAGTATTTATTTTGGCACCGTTTCAAGTGTAAGCTTGGTATAAATTAGCCGTTTATCTTCTTTTTACGGTTACATATCTAATATATCTTTGAAATAATTAATTTCAATATATATTCACAACCTCAAATCATAAACTATGAAAAAAATATTTACTCTTTTACTTTTTGCAGGTATTTCAACCTTTTCATTTTCTCAAGAAACTAAGTATGGTGTGCACTTTGCAGCCAACGTTTCTAATATGGATTATGATGTCGATGGAATTGTCGCCAATCCGCATAGACTCGGATTTGTATTTGGTGCCTTTGTAGATTTTGGCCTGACCGAAACTTTAGCGGTAATGACTGAATTGCAATATTCTCCTGAAGGTGCAAATTTGCAGTATTATAAAACGGATTATCTCAATTTACCAGTCATCTTGAATTACAATATTTTCGGTGGATTTAAACTTGGTGTTGGTCCGCAGGTAGGCTTAAAAATCCATAAGAAAAATGACGGATTTAAAAACTTCGCATTTTCGGGTGTTGGATTTGCCGAATATATGATTACCGACGAGATCGGAATCGATTTGCGTTATTTATATGGCATTTCAAATGTGTTTGACGACGATTTAAATATTAAAGCGAAACAAGGTGTCATGCAATTTGGTTTTACTTACAGGCTGTAATAGCGTTGAAAATTATATAAAAATAAAGCTCCGAAATTTTCGGAGCTTTGCTTTTTTATAGGAAATTCTAGGTACTAAGATCATGGCATTTTATCCATGAATGGTCTCTTTTACACTTAGATTTTTCATGATTTCCGCTTCAAAATCAAGCAATTCATTCCATTTTTGATCCACTTCTTTTCGGTCGCCATATTGTCGGGCGAAGCCTAAAAACATCGTATAATGATTGGCTTCACTGACCATTAATTTTCTGTAGAATTCAGCCAATTCTTTATCCTTTAATTCTTCTGAAAGCAAGCGGAAACGTTCACAACTTCTCGCTTCAATAAGTGCAGCGTAAAGCAGTCGGTGGACCAATTGTGTCGTTCTGCTACCACCCTTGGGGAAAAATGTTAGTAATTGAATAACATAATCATCTTTTCGATCTCTCCCAAGCGTCCAACCATTTTCGAGGATGCGATCATGTACCATTTTGAAATGACTGATCTCCTCTTTGACCAAAGCCACCATTTCCTGTACCAGCTCCGTATATTCGGGAAAACTTACAATTAAGGAAATGGCTGTGCTGGTTGCTTTTTGTTCACAATAGGCATGATCTGTTAAAATATCTTCTATGTTTTTTTCAACAATATTGACCCAACGTGGATCAGTAGGCAATTTAAGTCCGAGCATGTTTTTTTATTTTTTTCTATTTTACTGTTGTCATTTTGACAAAGGAAAACTCACATTATTTTTATTTTTTCAACTTTAAGGAACTTTAAATTTGTTCTTCTATCAACTTAAGCGTTTGTTCACCATCAGCATCAATAGACATCCGGTACAATTTATAAGCCTTATTTTTAGGATTAATAAAGGAGATATCCAATTTGATGTCATTTATAGTTGAAAGTTCCTGATTTACCCAAGCATGTTGTAAAGTCGCGCTGTCCCAAAACGGATCAGCGTTAATCGTCTTAAATTGTTTAGCAGAAATGTGCGTGCTGAAAATATCTTTAGAGGCATTAGAAATATTTATTTCAGATGCAAACACCCGTTGGTAATTGGTCTTCTTATAAATGGCATCGGTAGCATCTGAAACTAGAATTTGTTCATCTAAAAGCGAATAGTTCTTGATGTAAACCTTTATGTTTTTGGAAATAATGGTGTCGGTGACGATTTCAACATAGGCTTCTGGTTGGTAAGTGACCATTTCAATAGGACTGCTTTTTAAGTTGAATTCAGATATAGCACGTTCTAAAGCTTCCTTTTTGGTTTGTCGGCCATCGCAGCTCAAGCAAACTACTGAAATCAAAGCAACTAAAAAAAGGACGTTTTTCATGTATAAGTGATGTTTTTGTACTGATACTTCAGAACGGGTAGATTTTGGTTTGACGTTAAACATCCAATCCAAATGTTATTCTCAAAAGCTCAATATTTGGGTTTTTCTCTTTTAATTTTTCGTATTTGTCCATGGCTGAAAAGGCGTATTGCTTGGCAATTTCCTCATTGACATGGATATGTAAAGATAAGTTAAAATTCCGAAGTGTTGTTCTGAGATGTTCCATCAATGGGAATTGCGCGCGCTCCAGTTCTATCTTTAGGGATTCATTTGGGAATGAGACATGTATTTCAATACCTTTTAAAACAGGCTTGCTCATTTCCAACATTGACACCATGATCTTTTCTCCTTTTGTATTTAAGGAGTTGATGTAGGTTTCCCAAGCTTTGGTAAAGGCTTCAGGAGTAAAATCATCTGAAGGCAAATCATTAGGATCAATGACGACCTCCATTTGTTTGATCAAATGTTCTCTTTTGGCTTTAATACTTTTTAAGGAAAGCCCCGAAGTTCGTTTAGCATCCGGTTTTAAATCAATTTTAGGAATGCTTTGATGGCTATACGGATTTGGGATTTCCGTCTTTTTAGGTTCAGGAATTATCTGTTTTGTTTCAGCGACCGCAGGCGTGCTCACATTCTCCTCTTGCTTCGGAAGTGTTACAGGCACAGGTGTGATTCCTTTTTTCTTGAAGTAAGATGCTGGAATTAGGTAATGTTTGCTATTTTTTTTTTCTCCATCAAAAGTGATAGAGGCAAGTTGCATTAAAGTGAGTTCAACAAGTAAGCGTTGATTTTTACTACTTTTGTATTTTAGATCACAGTCGTTGGCGAGCTCGATGCCTTTCAGCAGAAAATCATAAGAGCTCTTTCTGCACTGTTCCATATATTTCACTTTGGTATCATCGCCAACTTCAAGAAGTTCTATAGTCTGTTCATTTTGACAAACCATTAAATCCCTAAAATGCGAAGCCAAACCTGCTATATAA
>JBARDR010000071.1:0-2940 GCA_049795335.1 Gelidibacter sp.
GAGGTTTAACTTATCTAGTTTTTCCTTCTGCTTTTCAGTAATAATTAATACTGAATTTCGCAATAACAAAATAGGAAAGGTCACGTTTTGCGATTCGAAATTAGACTTCAACTGTAACCAATAGGCCAATTCTCCGCCACCACCGATATAACACAAATTCGGCAGAATAATTTCCTGATACATGGGACGTAAAATCACGTTGGGACTAAATCGTTCGGGATGCGCTTCAACCTCTGCCTGCAATTCCTCTTTGCTCCATCGGATATCGGTATCCAGAACACCAAAAACACCATTGGTTTCGAGAATACGTTCACGTAAATTTTTATTTATATAAAATAAATTGATCTCTCTCGGATTGACCTGAATTTTATAATTGGAGGGCAATTGATTGATCTTTTCATTGGTTTTGGTAACTTTCGCAAATGCCGTTTGCTGAATAAGTTCTTCCTCAATATAGGGTCTATAAATGTTCTTCAATATCGAATCATTGCCATCCAAAATGACCAAGCCGTAAATCGCAAATAACTTATTCACTAAAAACCTTGTCGCTTGGGTCAAATCATCATGCTCTAAATACGCTTGACGAAATAATTCCTTTAATGATTTCGCATTCTCACTATTCCCCAGTTGCGCAGCATAAACTTCATAAACCTGATCTAATCCTTCTAAATCGAGCTCTCCAACAGCACCGGAAGCATTTCTGTTCCACTGAAGTTTTTTCCCTTTGAAATTGAAAAAATTAATTTCTTCAAAATCGTGATCTTCGGTAGCCATCCAATAAACAGGAACGAAATTATAAGTCGGGTTATCTTGCTTTAATTCCTTACAAAGATTAATTGTGGAAATAATCTTATAGAAAAAATACAAAGGACCGGTAAACAAATTCAGTTGATGCCCTGTGGTTACCGTAAAAGTTGTGCCATACTTTAAAAGATCAATATTAGTCAGCGTTGCTGAAGATATTTTCAAATCCTCATACTGTATCATGAGCGCCTTGACCAAATCTGCGCGATGATCTTTATTAAAAGTAAGTTGCTTTTCTTCAATTTGCTTTTTGAAATTCTCAAGGGTCGGAAAGCGCTTATAAAATGGCTTCAGATCTTCCTTTTCATCTAAGTAATCGCAGATTAATGACGAAAAATAATTAGTGTCTTTAAATGGGATGTAATCGGTTGGCATATTCAAAGTTAAAATTGAAATGTAAAGATAAGGCTCTTAAGATTTTTTACATCGTAAAATTTCAGATAATTCACTTGGGCTCCCTATCTTTACTTCACAACTTTCCACAATTATAGTATATGCAAAAATTATCCGTATTTCTTTTTGTTCTTTTGAGCCCGATTTTCATCTCAAATGCACAACAACTCCAATCGCCGTCAGACTTCCTTGGATATGCGCTGGGCACAGAATTTTCAAGACATCATCAAGTTGTCGATTATTTTAAAATGGTCGCCTCCCAACTTCCCAATCAGGTAAAACTTGAAAAATATGGAGAAACCAATGAGCGAAGACCACTTTATACCGCCATTATTTCTTCGGAAGAAAACATGAAAAACCTCGAAACCATTCGACAAGATCATCTTAAGAATGCGGGAATTGGCGAAGGAAATTCTACTTCAAACAATATTGCCGTGATATGGCTAAGCTATAATGTGCATGGCAATGAGGCGTCAAGCACCGAAGCTTCCATGAAAACGATTTACACGCTATTGACCGAGAAACAAGAGTGGCTAAAAAACACCGTAGTCATTATAGATCCCTGCTTGAATCCAGATGGACGGGATCGCTATGTCAATTGGTATAACGAAACCAAAAGTACACCTTATAATACCGACGCACAATCCAGTGAGCAAAATGAACCTTGGCCAAGAGGAAGAGCCAATCATTATCTTTTTGACCTCAACCGGGATTGGGTTTGGGCAACTCAAAAAGAAACACAAGCGCGATTAAAAGTTTATAATAAATGGCTACCAACCATTCATGTTGATTTTCATGAACAAAGCATGAACGATCCGTATTATTTTTCGCCAGCCGCAGAGCCACTTCATGATATTATAACCGATTGGCAACGCGATTTCCAAACGCAAATTGGAGAAAACCATGCCAAATACTTTGATGCGAATGGCTGGTTATATTTCACTCGCGAGCGCTTTGATTTACTATATCCAAGTTATGGGGACACCTACCCAACTTATTTGGGCGCCATTGGGATGACCTATGAACAAAGTGGCCAAAAAGGATTAGGCGTTCTTAATGATGAAGGTGATATTTTAACTTTAGTGGACCGTTTGGAGCATCATTATACGACTGGATTGTCCACCGTAGAGATGGCTTCCAAAAACGCGGAGAAACTAAATGTAGAATTCAAGAAGTTCTTCGCTAATAAAAATGTGAAATACAAAAGCTATGTCTTGCGTGGTTCTTCTGATAAAATTGATGGTCTCAAAACATTATTGGACAAACACCAAATTATATATGGTGCGGCAGCCTCCGGAAAAATTTCCGGCTATAATTATAAGGATAGTAAAAATGGCAATCTGAACTCGACTTCTGCAGATTTAGTAGTCAGCACCAATCAGCCGAAAGGACAAATGGTTCAGGTGTTATTTGAGCCTAACACCAAGTTGGCGGATTCCATTACCTACGATATCACTGCTTGGAGTTTACCTTACGCTTATGGTTTGGATGCCATCGCAAGTAGCAATGTGGTGGGAACATCTGCGGTAGAAAAAACACCGAAAATGAACGTCAAAAATGCAAATGCCGTAGCCTATGTCGCTAAATGGGATCATATGGACGATGCTGAATTTTTAGCAGAATTGTTAAAACAGAATATTAAAATACGCTTTACAGAAAAACCAATCACCACAAAAAATCCAGAGCAGACTTTTGATAGAGGTGCACTTATTATCATTAGAGGCGACAATAAGAAGGTTGAAA
>JBARDR010000072.1:0-6387 GCA_049795335.1 Gelidibacter sp.
ATATAAGCGTTTCTGGAAACCCGTTCTCAGCAGGAAGGCCTGTAAAAGCACCCCAAATCCCCCAAAAAACAGTAGTTATAATCGCAAATACAAGCCATAGTTTAGATTTCATCAGTATAGGTTTTAATATTAGTTATAGTTTATGTTTTAATGTGTATTGGAGTTAAAAATTTTATTTCGGATAAATTACTTTTCACTTCAATACTTGCATGTATTATCATTCATAATTTCATTACAATCGCCGATATGTGCTAAAACTTCTTACAAAGCCTTTTTATATCCTTTCTAAATACACGCTTCCATTCGATGTCATTATCAATAGCGAACTTCTTCCATTTTATGAATAAAGCTCTTTATTCTCCATCCTTCGTTTTTAGGATTTCCTGTCTTTAAATCAATCTCGCGAAAATGACTTATTGACATCTATCCATACTCATACCTATTTTAACTTTTTATTGTTGATGAGGAGACTCATCAATCAAATTTCATAGGAATGTCACAAAATTCAATATCCGCTATTACGAATAACGTATTTGAATTGATCAAATATAAAAAAGTTTTTGAAATAAAATAATGATTAAAAGAAAGGTTTTGTAACTTTATTTTATTATTCTATGTTTGCATATGATTTTTATTAACAAATGATAACCTTTACATACTTAACTTTGATTACTAATAAAAGATGAAGATTGATGGCACGCCAACTTCGGCCGACTAATATTGACGCTGTAAACAACACATATTTGCAAACCATAATAAAATGGTAAAAGAAAAGAAATACTCATTTAAATTTTAGCACATGAAATTACAGGAAAAACTACTTGAAAACAAGACTAACGGAAAAGCCTTGTTAGCTACAAATTTTTACAATTTTGAGACACTCTCAGCGGTGATGACCGCTGCTCAAAACACCAATTCCGAACTCATTCTACAACTCTCAGAAAGTTCCATAAAGTATATGGGACTCAAAATCGCCACAGCACTTGCTAAAAGTGCCAGAGAGCAATATGGCATCACCGCTTGGCTACATCTGGATCATGGACAAGATGTTGATTTAGTCAAAAACTGTATAGATGCTGGATTCGACTCCGTAATGATAGATGCTAGTGAAAAGCCATTTGAAGAAAATGTTGAAATCACCAAGGGAATTGTTAAGTATGCCGAAAGTTATCAAATCAACGTAGAAGCGGAGCTCGGCTATATATCGAAATTGGGACAAGATCAGAAGATGGTTTACACACAACCTGATGAAGCGAAGAGATTCGTTGAAGCTACAGGGGTTAATGCCTTGGCTATTGCGGTGGGCTCAGCACATGGTTTCTACAAGGAAACTCCCGAACTGCAGCTAGATCTCATAAAAAGTATAAATAGCGTTACTTCGGCTGCATTGGTATTGCATGGTAGTTCTGGCATTCCAAACGGGCAGTTGCAGGCCGCTATTAAGAATGGAATTACAAAAATAAATTTGGCGACAGAAATCAAAAATATATTCATGAAAAGCTTACAGTCTGAACTAATGAATTCTAGCAATATTGATTTACGTGAGGTGTTTCCAGCCGCCACGAATAGAGCCACCGAACTGGTTGAGGACAAATTAAGAACCATAAACTTCATGAAAGATAGTGTTTAAATGAAAATCAATACACACCGCCTTTTGAGATCAATTAAAACCGGGACCTGATAAATTGAAGTAAAGACGAATAAACAGTGGCAAACACCTGAATGGTCGCTCCTTCTTTTTCATGCAAGGTTCGCCAAGGTGTTTAGAATTTTATAATATTGAAAAAAATATAAAGAAGAGGTACGGGGCAGAAAGAATAAGAGCAAAAAGCACTTTGTAATCGGTGTTCTGATAAAGCCAGGAGCTTTGTCAAGGCGCTATGTCCGAGTGATGCCCCATGCCGGTAATACATGGCTGTGAGCTTTCATGAAGAACCATGTCGAAGTCGATGTCAATGTTGTCAACGACCAATGAACAGCTCTTAGCCATGGACTTCAAGAACCTGATGCAAATTCGGAGCTTTTCCCGAACCCATAGCGTCATAAAGAGTCTGAAGAGATGGCTCACAGGGCTGCATCATCACGTCTGGATCCTTCTGGATTAGTTGAGTGAGTTATTGCTATAGGTTCAGCCTCAGCGTCATTAAGGAGGCTGTATTCGGCAATCATAGGAGGCGGACCGTAAAAGACCCGCCATGTTTGATCAAAAATATTGCAATTAAGCGCCTAAGTCAATTAAAGCAAACCTCCTTTAACCGCTTTCTGAGGTATGTGAAAAAAGTTTATTTCCTACACCTTATAAAGGTTGACTATAAACTCCTAACTGCACATTGTAGGGGTCTCTTCTTATTTAGCGACCCCTCGGAATTTGTCAAGAAGCTTGGCGATACTTAAGCCATATTGCTATTGTCATGATTCAGTTCAACTAAAGGGAGCAATTCTTGAACATCTTCCAAACGTAATATTCCTAAATCTTCATTCATACAATTAGCCGCTCCGCAGGCCACGCCATAGGCGGCAATTTCATTAAATGAAAATTCATTAACTACCGCATAGGCAATTCCTGCGGTCAAGCAATCCCCACTACCTACGGTGCTTTTTACCTCTTTGAGAATTACATTCGCATGGACATAATTAGCGTCCATATAAAGAAATAAACCATCTTTCCCTTTCGTGATTGCCAGTAAGGAAACCCGGCCTTTTAGTTGTTTATTAATTTCCAAATGATCTTTGGTGCCAAAGTTAACCTCGGCTTCATGCTCGTTTATGTGTAATCCGAAAAACTCTCCTTTTAAGGCATTCTTTAATTGTATCCCAGAACAATCTAAAATTGCTTTTTTACCCATGTTTTTACATAATTGCAGTAATTGGAAATACGCATCTTCTGGCGCACCTAAAGGCCATGAACCTGACAGGCAGACTATGCTGCAGTTTTTTAGCGCCAATTTAAAATGCTCTAAAAAGGACTCCCAATCGGCACGAGACATGGTTGGGCCCGGTTCTAGCAATTCGGTATTATTAAACTGTTTGTCAGTGTGAGACCTAAAGGTATAGCACTTTCTATTGTTTCCCTTAAGTTCCGTGCCTAAAATTCCCACGCCTTCCAGGTATGGGCTATTTTTTATCCATTCTCCATTGGTGCCTGCCCAATTGCATAACAATGAAACAGGGCTGCTTAATTCTTTTAAGGCCATTGCAACATGGGTGCCTTTTCCTCCGGCATACTCTTTTATTTCGTCAATTCGGTTTGCTTGGCCACTTTTAAAACTTGATAGCCATGCATAAGTATCAATTGACGGATTTGGACATACAGTTAGAATCATAATCTTATTTATAAAATTAGTAACGTTTTAAAGCATAAATACAAATTAAACGAAATATAACGAATTAATAAAGCTTTCGTATTGTTTTATATGGAAATGTATGGTAATATTGCTTCGGTTTCTATTTCGATTCGAAACGACATTTATAGAAATAAAGAAGCTGTCAGAAGTTTTCAATTCATTTATAAATAAATTATATGCCAACCATGAAACACAACATCAAAGCAGGAGTTGCCACGGGCAAAGAAGTTCAAGACATTTTTCAATATGCCAAAAAGAAAGGATTTGCTATACCAGCGATAAACGTCATTGGTACCAACACCATCAATGCGGCACTGGAAACAGCGGCTAGCTTGAACGCTCCGGTAATTATACAGTTTTCAAATGGTGGCGCCCAGTTCAACGCAGGCAAAGGATTGTCCAATGATAATCATCAGGCCGCTATACTTGGAGCGGTTGCTGGTGCAAAACATGTTCATTTAATGGCCAAGGCGTATGGCGCCACCGTGATTTTGCATACCGACCATTGCGCAAAAAATTTATTGCCTTGGATAGATGGACTTTTGGATGCCAGTGAAGAGCACTTCAAGCTTACAGGCAAATCTTTATTCAGTTCCCATATGATAGATCTTTCAGAAGAGCCTCTTGAGGAAAATATTGAAATTTGCAAAACGTATTTGAAACGAATGAGTAAAATGGGAATGACGCTTGAAATTGAGCTGGGTATAACCGGAGGCGAAGAAGATGGCGTCGACAATTCAGCCATTGACGATTCTAAACTATATACCCAGCCCGATGAAGTCGCCTATGCCTTTGAGGAGCTTTCCAAGGTGAGTCCACAGTTTACTATTGCTGCGGCTTTCGGTAATGTGCATGGTGTTTATAAGCCTGGTAATGTAACGCTTACACCTATAATCCTTAAAAACTCCCAAGAATATATCACAGAAAAATACGGTGTGGAAAAAAATCATGTGAATTTTGTGTTCCACGGTGGATCAGGCTCCACAGTTGAAGAAATACGAGAGGCAATTGATTATGGAGTCATCAAAATGAATATAGATACTGACCTACAATATGCTTTCCTAACAGGAATTCGTGATTATGTTGAAGACAAAAAAGATTATTTACAAGCTCAACTAGGCAATCCTACCGGTTTTGACAAGCCAAACAAAAAGTATTATGACCCAAGGGCATGGCTTAGGGAAGGGGAGTTGACCTTTATAGAACGTTTGAAAAAATCATTTGAAGATCTAAACAATGTCAATACTCTTTAGCTTATTATTTGGTTAATATTGATTTCTTGCACAAGTGAATTGGGTTTGAAGCCTTGCTTTTTAAAATGCATAATATGTAAGTTCATCATGTAACATCTTCTTTTGGCCATCACATTGATAAAATTGATGGCCAAAACCCAACTTAACCCACTTCTGATTTCCAAGTTTTTCTCTATTCCAGTTTTTGGATTTGGTCGGTCTTCCGCAGGACACGAGCGTAGCGAACTGGCGCAAGCAATTTCCAAGTAGGCGAGGACAGGCAATTATTTTTACACTGTTGTTGGCAAACATTTTTTTTTCTTTTTAAATATCAAATATTGAATGATTAATAATATAGTTGATAGTAAAATCAGAATATGTGGTGTGTAACTTGGCCAAGAATCCAATAACATTTGCACAAGTATGTAAATGGACAATGAATTAAAAACTAGTATCAAAAATGAAACTATAAATCCGAATAGTTTTTTTCTGTTTTTAGTCAGATATATAGAAACAATGATTTCGAAAAGTGCAATTAAGATTGGAATATACACATAAATTACTGTTTCCAAATCCATAATTTCAATACATAGCAGTTGCTCCGAGTTTAAACATAATTATTAGTCTTGTGTTTTTTTTCAATTCCACGTTTTCTATTTTCTCTTCTTTATTTCCGATATAGTTTGTCGATATCTTATAATTTCCAGGTTCAACTATTAGGTTGAAATATCCGTTTTCATCAGTTTCAGTTTCATATTCGCCAACTTTTACTTTTGCCGATATCGGAAAATCCTTGGTGTCTCTTGAATAAACGAATCCAGAAATGAGACATTTTTCATTCAGGCTTTTGTCAGTTCCATTAAAAACAATTTCCGTTTGCCCTTTTATTTTATATCCGTTTTTTGTTTTTCGGTGTGGTCCACAAGAAACGATTATTATTAAAATCAGAAATGTTATGATGGATTTTTTCATTTTTTTTAAATGTTTGCAACGTTTATCTATATGAGCTGTGGCGTGATTTAGCACGAACCTCCCCAAATAAAAGCTGGCTTTGGAAAATCCGCAGGATTTTCCAAGTAGGCGAGAACTAGCAATTATTTTTACACAGCTTTAGGCACAGTACTTATTCTATTCCGCTTTGTTTAATTAGAAAAATAATATTAGCTCCTGTCAAATTTATTGCATATCGAGTCATTTCATCGTCAACTTTTTGAAGTACTTGACCTTGTCCGTGACCTCCTAATTTATTTCTAATTGTAGGAATTCCACTTTCAAGTAGGTTCTGTAAAGAAGTAAATTGATTTTGAGTAAAAGTGGGAACAAGCTCATTTTTAAAACAAATTTGAATTAGCTTTCTTGAAGTATCTGTTTCAGTAAATTGCCACTCTTTTTCTTTACAAATAATTTTCATTACACTTTCAAATGCATTTAAACATTCATTTAAACATTCTTTATTTCTTCCGTGTCGATAATGTTCGTGAGCTTTCAAATATTCTTCATTAGCACCTTGAAATTTTCTATTCCAAAGTAGCGAAATTGTCGGTTTCGTTATTTCCGAATGTGTATAAGTAGAATCAACTCTAATGATTTTTCCGCCGTCAAAGGAATATCCTATGCCTTCTTCTTTAAATCTATCGTTTAATTCGCTAATTGCATCATCTGGATTTAATTTTGGCTTTGCATAATAAGAATATTCTCGATTTGTTCTGATTATTTTATCTGCATATTTGAAGGTTAATTCAATAACATCAAGAGCCTTTTCATTTTCTTCAGTTTGTAGTAGAAAATTTAAGACTTGTTGTTCGTCTCTA
>JBARDR010000073.1:0-1520 GCA_049795335.1 Gelidibacter sp.
AGCATCACCAGACTTGATCAAACTCGCACTATTGTGGATCCAAGCTGTTATCCACTTTCTGTCAAGTCCTTGTTCTGCTAGAACCTTTTCAATGTTACGTAGCGCTGGGCCCGTCATTGGTCCGTCAAGTTTATGACATGCGGCACAATTGGCATTATATAATGTTTTTCCTCTGGCAGGATCACCTTCTTGAGCGTGAAGCGATGTTGTAAACGTAAGTAAAATAAAAAATCCTAATTTCAGTATATTAGAAGTCAAATTACGGTAAATCACCTGTTTCATATTATTTGTTGAGTTAGCTTCCAAACTTTGGTATGCTTTTTTCATTGAAAAGAAAAAAATACAGTTATAAAATCTCTGCCAAAAGTAATACTTAAAGTCGATTTTAGAAATGTTACAGAACTGTTAATTGGTAATTTATAAACATTCTAAATAATAAAATAGAGCATATATAGTTTAATAATTTCCTATGCGCACAATACAAAATATTTTTAATATTTTTGCACAACCTTAAATGGTTTGGAAACAAATCATTTAGGATTATAAAATCAAATCATTCACATTTAATTTAATATTCCATGATAAAACCTCTTGTAAAATTATCTTTTTTAGCAGTCCTGTTTTTCTCAACTTCACTGACCTTAAATGCACAACAAGGCGTCGTTTCAATCGAGCAAGACAAGGAAATTGATCAATTATTAGAGTACAAAAAGGATTTACGCACCGTAAACGCCTTTATCATTCAAATTTTTTCCAATTCAGGTACATCTGCACGTAGTGAAGCCCAATCGACCAGAAGTAAAGCGACAACCTTATTCCCGAACTGGAGTAGTTCGCTTGAATATGAGCAGCCAAATTACAAGATTTGGGTTGGTAACTTTAGAACGCGATTAGAAGCTGATAGAGCGTTAATGGAAGTAAAGAAAACTTACGCCCACGCTTTCATATTAAGTCCCAGAAACAACAAATAAGAGCCATCTGGATGATTATATAAAAAATAATCACTTTCATAATTGTAGCTTTGGATTAAAAGAAATCAGAGGTTAGTCTTTATCAAAAACCTCTTTATAATGGAGGATCGAAAAAATAAACAGCCCCCTTAGAATTAAATTTTTTAGAGCTATAAAACATCATTATATTCCAGAACTTAACTAATATAACAAAAAAATGCGACTGATCAGGTCGCATTTTCTTTTGAGATAAATTGAATATTATCTCATTTTCATTTTCACTTCAACTTCGTGGAAAGCTTCAATAACTTCATTATCCTGAATATCGTTATAATTCTTACTTTACATACCACAGTCATAGCCTTTACAAACTTCTCTGGCATCATCTCTAATTCATTTCGCGACGCTAATTCCCCTGTATAAATTTCCACACCTTCTCTAATCAATCGGATGCTCGAGTTTCTCAATATTTTACCAGAAACCATAAAACAGTTGACCATTTAAAAACAAAAAATGCGACGGGTAAAGTCGCATTTTTCTATATTGATAAATTGAATATTATTTCAATTT
>JBARDR010000074.1:0-2379 GCA_049795335.1 Gelidibacter sp.
CCGATATAGAGGGCATTCCATGAGTGACGCTCAACATTATAGAACTAAAGAAGAGGTTGCTGAGTATCAGAAAATAGATCCCATCACGCAAGTGAAAGACATCATCCTTGAAGAGAAATATGCAACTGAAGACGATCTGAAAGTAATTGATCAACGTGTTAAAGATCTCGTTGCAGAATGTGAGAAGTTCGCTGATGAGTCTCCATATCCAGATAAAAGCGTCATGTATGATGTCGTTTATGAGCAGGAAGATTACCCATTTATACAACACAAAATATAAGCTATGGCAGAAGTAATAAATATGCCGCGTTTGAGTGATACCATGGAAGAAGGAACTGTGGCAACGTGGTTAAAAAAAGTAGGAGATAAGATAGAAGAAGGCGATATTTTAGCTGAGATCGAAACAGATAAGGCAACAATGGAGTTTGAATCTTTTCATGAAGGAACATTGCTGTATATTGGAATCCAAGAGGGTGAAACCACTAAGGTTGACGAATTATTAGCCATTATTGGAGAAGAAGGTGAAGATATCTCTAATTTAATTGCAGGTGGTTCATCTGATAAAAAAGAAGAAAAATCTTACGCGGATACTTCTGAAGAAAAATCTTCAAACAACGCTGACGAAACTTCAGGAAATGAGGCCTTACCAGAAGGTGTTATTGTAGTAACTATGCCACGTTTGAGTGACACGATGGAAGAAGGTACGGTGGCAACATGGCTTAAAAAAGTAGGAGATAACGTTGAAGAAGGCGATATCCTTGCAGAAATTGAAACTGACAAAGCTACCATGGAATTTGAATCATTCCAATCAGGGACTTTGCTATTTATAGGCTTAGATGAAGGCCAAAGTGCAAAAGTCGATTCGTTATTGGCAATTATAGGCCCAAAAGGAACCGATGTTTCTGGTATAGCCAAAAATTTCAAGACTGGTGGATCAGATAAAAAAGCAGATGCTCCCCAAAAAGAAACCACTAAACCATCTGTAAAAGAAGTTTCAAGTTCAGTTTCAACATCGACTTCGACTTCGTCTTCAAGTGCAACTTCTGATTCTAGCCGTATATTTATTTCGCCTTTGGCCAAAAAAATAGCCGAAGAAAAAGGAATCGACTTAGCACAAGTTAAAGGTTCGGGTGAAAAGGGTCGTATCATTAAACGTGATATTGAAAATTACACTCCTGAAGTCAGTGCCGCTCCAGCAGCAGTTGGACAGGTTGCAACATCAGGAAAAGAGGAGTTTGAGGAAAAGCCAAACTCGCAAATGCGTAAAGTGATTGCAAAACGTTTGGCGGAATCTAAATTTACAGCGCCACATTATTATTTGAACGTCGAGTTTGATATGGATAATGCAATTGCTTTTAGAGAACAAGTCAATGCAATTCCAGATACAAAAATATCATTTAATGATATGGTTGTTAAGGCGTGTGCCTTGGCATTGAAACAACATCCACAAGTCAATTCACAATGGTTTGCGGATAAGATGCGCTTAAACCATCATGTTCATGTTGGTGTAGCAGTTGCTGTTGAGGATGGCTTGGTCGTTCCAGTGGTTAGATTTGCAAATGAATTGAGTTTGTCTCAAATTGGAGCAGCAGTTAAAGATTTTGCAGGACGTTCAAGAAACAAAAAACTAACGCCTCAAGAAATGGAAGGCAGTACATTTACCGTTTCTAATTTAGGAATGTTTGGTATCGAAAGTTTTACCTCGATCATCAATCAACCGAATTCGGCAATATTATCTGTTGGTGCGATAGTTGAAAAACCAGTCGTTAAAAATGGACAAATTGTTGTTGGACATACCATGAAACTGTCTTTGGCATGTGACCATAGAACGGTGGATGGTGCTACAGGAGCACAATTCCTTCAAACCTTAAAAGGATATATTGAAAATCCGGTTTCGATGTTAATATAATTGTAAATTGGTTGATATTCTGAAAATGAGCATTTATCTTGCCCAATATAGGAGCAACCAAGAACAATGGATAATGAATTATTAAGTAAAAAAATCCTGTTTCAGTTTAATGAAGCAGGATTTTTTTATTGCTGACCCAAATAAAACGCGGTATGAGAAACATTTTTTTAATAGGTATTGTCCTAATTATGGTGTCCTGTAAAACGAAAGTACGGGAGTCTTCTGACAGCGACCGTAATGATCTAACGTTAGTGGAGCAGCCATCTGAAATGGAGACTTTGGATTTTGTAACTCCTACGGAATTAAAAGAAACTGTTTATTATCTCGCTTCCGATGAATTGGAAGGTCGTGCTACAGGATCGGAAGGCATTGAAAAAGCTGCGGTTTATATTGAGAACCAACTTAAATCCTATAAGGTTCCACCTTATTTTGAAACCTATCGCGACTACTATAAAGCCAATGGCATGGAC
>JBARDR010000075.1:0-2277 GCA_049795335.1 Gelidibacter sp.
GATGAATTTTCTGAAGCACTTATTGCGCAACCAAATGAGTTGACTATTGATGCTTCGTATTCTTTACGCTTGGCTAACCAATTCTCAATGGCAGTAGGTTTGCGTTATTTGCGATCTGATTTAAAAATTCAAGCCTTGGATAATTCAGCAGAAGCCGCAAGTTCAGTAGCTGTTGACATTTCTGGATTTTACCAAAGCGAAGAAGAAGCTTATGATAGTTTTAACGGGAGAACCCGTTTAGGTTTTGCCATTCAAAATTTAGGCCCGAAGATTAAATATGACGATGCCGGAAAAGAAAATTTTTTGCCAACCACTTTAAGACTTGGTGGAGGTTTTGATTTTATTTTTGATGAATACAATACTTTGGCCTTAACTGCTGAGGTTACAAAACTGTTGGTTCCAACACCTCCTCTTTATGGTTTTGTGGATTTAAATGCTGATGGTAAACAAGCTGCCGATGGAAGTGAGCCAACTATTATTGCTAAAGGAAAATCGTCAGATGTGAACTTTCTAAAGGGGATTTTCCAATCTTTTGGAGATGCTCCGGGCGGATTCAGTGAGGAGATGAAAGAATTCACTTGGGCATTGGGCGCTGAGTATAGATATCAAGATGCATTTGCTTTCAGAACCGGTTATTTTAATGAAAGTGATGAAAAAGGAGGGCGTAAGTTTTTTGCCTTAGGTGCTGGCTTTAAATACACCTCCATGAATATTGACATGTCTTATTTGTTTTCAGCTTCAAAGGTTCAAAGTCCGTTGGAAGGGACTTTGCGTTTTTCTCTGACATTCAATTTTGGAGGTGGCGAATACAGAGAGTATTAGAAAACAGCTAAATTAAACTACAAAAAACTATTGTTATTTAAAGCAATAGTTTTTTTGTTTGAAAATGAATCGTATTTTTAAAAATACATAAAAAAATATATGAAGGAACTTAAAATTGAAACCATACTTAACGTCTATGATAATTTGGATGAACTTCCCAAAGATGTCATTGCGCTCATGGAAAAAGCATCTGAAGCTAGAGATAGATCCTATTCTCCCTATTCGAATTTTAGTGTAGGGACAGCAATTCTTCTTGAAAACAACGAAATTATCACAGGGAGTAATCAAGAAAACGCTTCCTATCCCTCAGGACTTTGCGCTGAACGAACGGCCATATTTTATGCAGGAGCACAATTTCCCGATGTTAAAATTATTCGTATGGCAATTATAGCGGGATCAAAATTGAAAACTACCGATCAACCTATTCCACCTTGTGGTGCCTGTCGCCAATCCATAGCAGAATATGAAGTTAAACAAGACTCGCCCATTGAAATTTATTATATGGGAGAGGTGGGAAAAGTAGTCCGATCCCATTCTTTGGCAAATTTACTGCCCTTGGTGTTTGATAATACCGTTCTATAACGATTTCGTAGAAATTTTACGATTTTCAGTTTTTTCATTACTCCTTAATGTGTTACTTTTGTTATCCGTTTAGTGAAGCACAGTTTTAGGGTTTGAAAAACGAATCAAAAACTGATAGCTGAACTACTCCCGCATTGCGGGATCTTCAGTTCTCTAAACAGAACTATTTAAGTATTTAATTTTTTAGAAATTATTTCGGATGCAAAAGATCACAAAAGAGGTTTACCTCAAATGGTATGAAGACATGTTGTTCTGGAGAAAGTTTGAAGACAAACTTGCTGCAGTCTATATTCAACAAAAAGTAAGAGGATTTCTCCACTTGTATAATGGGCAGGAGGCTATTTTAGCCGGTGCATTGCACGCCATGGACCTTACAAAAGATAAAATGATTACTGCTTATCGTAACCACGTTCAGCCTATTGGTATGGGAGAAGATCCACGACGTGTTATGGCAGAATTATATGGTAAAGCTACAGGGACTTCTCAAGGTCTTGGTGGCTCTATGCATATTTTCTCAAAGGAACACCGTTTCTATGGAGGTCATGGTATTGTTGGAGGTCAGATTCCGTTAGGGGCAGGTATTGCTTTTGGAGATAAATATCATGGTATTGATGCCGTGACTTTATGTTGTTTTGGTGATGGTGCAGCGCGTCAAGGTTCTTTGCATGAGGCTTTTAATTTAGCGATGTTATGGAAGTTACCAGTAGTGTTTGTTTGTGAGAATAACGGTTATGCTATGGGAACGTCAGTAGCGCGAACTGCCAACCATACGGATATTTGGAAACTTGGTTTAGGTTATGAAATGCCTTGTGGACCTGTTGACGGAATGAATCCTGTAAAAGTGGCGGAAGCTTTTGACGAAGCGATCAAACG
>JBARDR010000076.1:0-10790 GCA_049795335.1 Gelidibacter sp.
TATTAATGGAAGATGCTTCGCCCAGGCCAATCAGTCGGTCGTATCGTGCGCCTAAATCTTTATAATACACCAGTACTTTATAATTGTTTTCGGTTTGGTAAAAATTCCCGCTAATCGCACCTTCATCCAGGTTGCCGTTCTTGTCGGTCACCACATATTTATAGTTATAAAAACCTTGTTTTAGTCGAAAAGCACATTCATATAATCCCGTTTTGGGATTCCATAAAAGTTTGTTTTCAGGTTCCAACGCATAATTGTTGAAGTTGCCATATACATATACCGCTTGGTCATCCATCAATTCTTGCTGTTCGAGCGCAAAATGGACCATCGTATAATCGGCTTCAATAGAAACGTCTTGGGCATCAACGGCGATAATCAAAAAGTTACCATTAATATCGGGGTTGTAGGTATAAAGTTGGTTGGCTCTTGGCGTGTTTACAAAAAGATAGGTGTTATAAATGTCCTTTAAATCAATAAATTGCACGCCCACATTGGCAGCTCTTACATCCTTGCCTTCAAAATATAAATACTCGTTGCCGCCCCAAAAACTGGTTTCTGAAGTGTATTTGTAAACAAGTTGATTTCCTAAGGTGTATTGGGGTTTAACGTTCGAAATGGCGGTGTTGAGATTGTTGTTCTGTACGATCAATGTTTTGACGTTGTCCAACGGATTGTTAAAGTTAAAATTTCTGTTGTTGATTACAATATCCACCGATTGTTTGGTATCAATGAATTTGACATCGCGCGAACGTTTAATGGCGACACCAACACTTACGAGATCTTCATAAACCATGAATTTTCTGGAGAAAATGAGTTCGTCATCATCATTCCAGATACTTATCAGATAATTTCCTGTAACCAATAAGCCTTTGGTTTGCTGATTGGGAATTTGCAGCCTATAATGTGAGTATATTTGATAGGTATTGAAAGAATTTTTATAGTCTTGAATGCGTTGGTTGTCAAAGCCTCTCAAATATTCCGATTTCACTAAATCGGAAGGCGTCCAATCGTAATTAAAATGTTCAATGACATAGTAGAAATCGGACTCTAATCCGTTAAGTGCATCAAATTCCAACAATAAGGGTTCTCCTAGTCTTAAAATGGGCAATTGACTTTCATTGGTGTCGCCCTTGAACATAATGGTTTTTATATAATCGGGTGGAGCGGTTTCATAAACCTGCGCAGACATGTAAATGCCAGAAAGTACTGATATTAATAGTGTGAAAAATGCTCTGAAGGTCATTTGAATATCATTTTGAAGTGTAAAGATACGCAAAATTCATGCCTGAAAAGGGACGTAAGTTCTTAGATGGTAGGGTCTAATTATTCTTATTGAGTTTTTTAGTATTTTAGTGCTTAAGGTTTTAAGTGCCTTTGTGTGTTATTGCGATGTTCTGACAAGCTAAAATTTTTGAAAGTGTATTTCATCAGCTTTTTCATACATATTATCTAAAAACTTTCTCTGAAACATAAATACTATGGAGATTTACTGTCCCTCCATAAGTTTTCGGAACCAATTTTTCAGGGTGCCCTCTCTGAAGATTTTGATGGAGTAAAAGGCACTCAACTTAACCTATGGCATTTATGAAAATGAAAATTACTTATCGAAATTATAGGATTGATGTATTTAAAGGGGGGTTAGTGTTTATTATGCTGTTTATAGCGAGAACAGCCTTCACACAGACAATTACTAATGTTTTTCCGACAAGGGTGACTACCGGTTCAACCGTAACTGTTATAGGTGTTGATTTTGATACCAATCCTGTGGTCTCTATTAATGGTATTGCCACGGGAAATTTCGTATATGTCAGTCCAACTCAATTGCGTTTTGAGATAACTCAAAATACCGGAGGAGATAATTCTGGAACCTTAAATGTTGGTATCACTTCCTACACTACTCAAATTAATTATATTGCTCCTAAATATGAAAATTTAACGAATGATAAATCTTTCTTTGTACAAGAGATTTATACAAATTGGGATTACGATAATAGAGAGTTTTGGAGTTCAGGGTTTTATGTTGATGCAGTTGATAAAGAAGCTGCATCTCCTAATAATAAACATGAACTTTTGGGGTATAAACTGCAGAATGGTATCATTTTTTCAACAGGAGTAGACGATACACTTTTAGAGACTAAGCTGTTAGAATTTGTCATTTTAAACTCACCCGCTCAATTGGAAGATACGGCGGTTTATAGAAGAAAAGTGTTCAAGGCTTATTCCACCAATGGAGTGAATGGATCGACGCGAAGTGATAATTTTATTATAGCGGGCGATATGATTGATGGGATTGACGGAGCACTTGGTACCGAAACGCCAGAGGACTTCGAAACCTTAGCTGAGATTAGCGAAAATATCAGGGACTTAACTATTTTAGAAGCCATCATTACTGGCAAAAACGGACTGGAATTGGGTATTGGCGTTACTAACTTCAATACTCAAACTGATGTTCAGTTTTTTAGTGGAAGTGGACTGCCTGGAGCTGTTGACGATCATTTTACCCCAGATTTGTTGATTACACAAATTGCAGATGCACAAGGTGAAAGTGCTGTGTATTATTATGCTGATGATATGGGAGGTGTTGTGGGACGACCAATTCTTTTACAGATGCAGGATAATTCTGAAACAGAATTGGCAAAATGGAAAATAAATTTATATACTTTCACAGAAGGACAGCCTTTCGCAACTGCCACGCCTAATGCACGTGCCACGCAATGGATCGAGAATAAGTTTAGACCTCTCAAAATGGTAGCTTTTGAATTGAATGATTTTGAAATAACGACTGAAGAGCAGGTTTCGCTTATAAATAATATTAATATGAATGCAGGAGGCCAGGCCGATATGGCTTTTATGGCTTATAATGCAGCGTCCTTTGACGTTAAAGGACCTGTAGCAAAAACAATCTTACCTCAATTTATGTGTCGCGTAGATGGTCATTCTCCTGCCACCTTTAAAATTGATGTAGGAATGGGAGGGAATGTTGGGATAGAGGATTATGCAGTTGTCGGGAATATTCGCGCACCCTCAGAGAACCCGGAGGATTTAGAGACATTGAGATATCAATTGTGGAGAGATGGAGCTTCTATAACAGAATGGCTGACTGATCCTTCCTCATTAACTATCGAAAACGTTGATAAAGATGATTTAGGAGTTTATAAGATAAGAATTGAAAATGAACAAGGTACTGTGATTGTTCCCGTAGAGTTAGTCGAGGGTGGGATTCCTTATATTTGGAATGGCACTTCTTGGAGTTTTCCACCAGCTTATGCCTCCAATAGTTCAAGTATACATCAGAGAGATATAAGTTTAATATTTGATGGTAATTACAATAGTCCTTCAGATTTGGAAGGCTGTGATTGTTATGTGGCTCCCGGCAAAAATGTAACTATACCCGAAGGAACAAAAATGAAATTGTATGGTGCAATTACTGTTTCTCCAGAAGTGCCTTCCTTTCCAGGCGAAACAGATTATATTCCAGCAGCTACTTTCACACTTAAAAATAACGCCAGCCTAATTCAAACAAAAGAAGTGGCAGAAAATGAGAACAGTGGGGATATTATTGTTGAAAGGAATGCGAAGGAGGGAAGTGTAAAAGAGTATGATTATATATATTGGTCGTCTCCAGTAGAAAACTCTGATTTATCATTGATATCTGGTCAGACCAGTCACGTTTATAAATGGCGTGCTGATATTGGTAACTCCAAAGGAACTACAGGTGATTGGGAAAGTACAAGCGGAATAATGGAAGTTGGACATGGCTATATTAAGAGAGTAAATGATATAGCCAATAATTACGCTTCCTTTAAAGGTGTACCCAATAACGGCCCTTATACCGTTAACTTAATAAAATCAATAGGCCCGTTACCGCCTTTAGAAAATCAGGATATGAATTTATTAGGAAATCCATATCCTTCTGCTATAAATGCTTTAGCGTTTTTAAATGACAACCCTTCTCTGGATGGGAATGTTCGGTTATGGACTCATGGTAGTTCAATCTTTGATGAGCCTGGTGGAAGTGATCCTTTTTACGGAAATTTTAAATATAATTATGGAGATGATTATATTTTGTATAATGGGTTGGGGCCCTCTATTCCAGAAGGGTTTAGTGGAAATATAGCGTCAGGTCAAGGCTTTTTTGTTAAAGTTTTGGATGATCTTGCGAATCCTTCACCCGTTGTTTTTAATAACCAGATGCGGTATAGTGATCCTGTTGAAGAAGCGTATGACAATAAAGAGTTTTATAGAGGTGGTGAGCTCTCTAATATTGAAATACAAACCGAAAAGCAATTAATCTGGTTAAGCCTAGTTAATGAAAGTAATATGTCTTCCATAGCTTTAGTAGGTTATGCTGAGGGCGCAACCAACGGTAAAGACCGATTATATGACGCAAGGTCTGGATCTGGTGGCATGAGAGTATACTCCGTTTTGGAGGATTTCGATTTGATCATTCAAGGCCGTGCACTTCCTTTTGAGGATAGCGATAAGGTGCCTTTAGGCATTGAGATTCCAAAAAACGGCATCTATAGTATCGGCATCGACCACCTCAAAGGCAGCCTCATGCTCAACGCAGATCAAGGCATCTATTTAGAAGACACCTACAATAACGTCATCCACAACCTAAGAAGTGCACCTTACAGTTTTACGGCAACTACAGGAGATGTTAAGGATCGTTTCGTGTTGAGATATACCAACAAGACACTTTCTGTAGATGATTCAAAGATGTCAGAGACTTTTGTCTATGTTAAAAATGAACAGCTTTACATCAAAGCTTCAAAGAACATCGAATCCGTGGTGGTATATGATCTTACGGGCAAAAAGTTGATGGACCATAAACAAGCCAGTTATAACGACAGATTCAATGCACCATTTCAATTTCCGAAAGGCGCATATCTTACAATCATAAAATTGGAGAATGCGGGTAGCATTACCAAAAAAGTGATGAATTAAAAGCGACTTCAAATTTAGAACTTAAAAAAACATTAAAGCCAACGGACTTTATTGTTTTTTTTGGTGCTATGTGATCCATGAAAATGATGTGTTCCTAACATGAAGAAGGCAACACCACAGCCCTTTTGCTGCCATTAAGCTGGGCATAATTGTAAGTTCCAAATAGGACATAAAACGAGATTGTTGTTATAGGTTGCCCTTAAATTTGTTTAGCTATTATAAGGTTTATTTAATAATCGGTATAGTTATTTCAGGAAGTATCACCATAAATTCAGTTGACGATTTTTTCCCATTTTTTTGTCGGTATCTAGTCCGTGTCTCCTCCGTGTCTCCTCCGTGTCTAGTCCGTGTCTAGTTCGTGTCATGATCTCATTCTGAATTTTGATAGTGAAAGGGGTTTACATTCGAATTATATATTCCAAGAGTGTTGTATGAGAATATCAGAGTTTTTTAATCAAATTGTATATCTATTTTAGGACGGTCATACTCCATGGATGGTGTACGAGCGCTCCAAACGAATTAAAGTAAAAGAAACAACCTTGCGTCGATGTTAAAAATGGTCCTGAAGATTTTCACTTAATCGCCCCACAATATTTTTATCCCCTGAAATCTCAAAATGTCCTGAATTGAAATTTTTTAAGATGGTTTTATCATATTAAAAGTTAGAAAGTTTTTAGCTTAAAAATAAATCGAATTGCTGAAATTCACTTAAATTTGATAGGATTTTTAATTCGGTCAAGATAAATTCAGAATTTGATGGTGCGCTATTAGTCAGAAGGTTGTAAACGAAAAATAAAATTCAAATCTTACGCAATCGTTAGCGTATAATTTTTATGACAAAAATTGCGTAAACCGCATTATTAATTTGTAAATTTGCACCGATTTTTACTGTAAGAAAATCGCATAATTGTAACTATTAACCAATAGACTTATAATATGTCAAACGACATTAAGATTAAAAAAGGTCTCGATATCAAACTTAAGGGTAGCGCTGAAAAAACAACTGAAAGGGCTGTTGAAAGCAACTTTTATACTCTTAGACCTGAAGATTTCCACGGTGTTATTCCAAAACTAATTTTAAAAGAAGGCGCAAAGGTTAAAGCTGGCGAACCTATCTTTTTTGATAAATCCAATGAGGCTGTGAAATTCGTTTCGCCAGTTTCAGGGGAAGTAATTGAGATAGCAAGAGCGGCAAAGAGACGCATTGTGGGTATTAAAATTCAAGCAGACAAAGAACAAACTTACCATGACTATGGCAAGTTGAATGTTGCTGCTGTAGATGCTGATACCATAAAAGCACATTTATTGGCAACAGGTTGCTGGGCGTTCATCAAACAACGACCTTACGACATTATTGCCAAAACTGACCAAACGCCAAAAGCGATTTTTATCTCGGGTTATGCCAGTGCGCCTTTAGCTGCGGATTTGGACTATGTACTTCAAGGCAAGGAAGCTGAATTGCAAGCAGCAGTTTCGGCATTGGCCAAGTTAACTCCTGGTAAAGTGCATGTGAGCGTTGGTCACAACTCAAACTCACCATTAGCTGGTCTTTCAGGAATAACTCTTCACAAAGTATCTGGCCCACATCCTTCAGGGAATGTCGGAACACAAATCAATAAAATTGATCCTGTTAACAAAGGTGAAACCGTTTGGACGGTTGCCGCGCAAGACTTGGTGATTATTGGAGAGCTATTGTTTACCGGTAAATTCAATGCGGAGCGCATTGTGGCTCTTGCAGGTTCATCAGTTAAAAAGCCACGTTACTTTGTTACTAAAATAGGTAGTGAAGTGGCGACGATGGTCTATGATAATGGGGTGGAGCAAAATGGAAACGACCGCATTATTTGTGGCAACGTTTTGTCAGGAAAACAAGTTAAGCCAGATGGTTACTTGGATTATTACAGTAATTTAATAACGATAATTCCTGAAGGTAACGATTATGAGTTGTTTGGATGGAACAAGCCTGTGTTTGATAAACTTTCGATTACCAGAGCGCTTACGTTTTCTTGGTTAACGCCAAATAAAACCTATGACCTCAATACAAATATGAATGGTGAACATAGAAACTTTGTGTTGACGGGGAATTATGAAGAGGTTTTCCCCTTGGATATTTTCGTCATGCAAATCTTAAAATCTTGTTTATACAAAGATTTGGACGAGATGGAAGCTTTGGGAATGTATGAAGTTGCTCCAGAGGATTTTGCTTTGACTGAGTTTGTATGTGTGTCTAAACAACCGCATCAACACATTATTAGAGAAGGTTTGGATTTAATGATAAAAGAAATCGGTTAATATTAAAGACAATGGGTTTAAAACAGAACTTACATAATTTAAAAGAGAAATATAAAGGCACAAAAATGGCACCTGCCTTTAACGCCCTTCATACTTTTTTATATACACCTAATGATACCGCACGCGGTGGCACGCATATTAAAGCAGCTGATGATTTAAAGCGTACCATGAATACCGTCATTATGGCTTTAATACCATGTTTGATTTTTGGTATGTTCAATACGGGATATCAACATTATTTAGCGACGGGAGAAATCGAGGCTGTATCTAATGGATTTTTCAGTAGTGAATTTTGGAATTTACAAAACTTCAATTTAGGCTTTTGGAAAGTATTACCACTAGTTATCATTTCGTATGGTGTTGGATTAGGTGTCGAATTTATTTTCGCCACAATAAAAGGACATGAAGTTGAAGAAGGATATCTTGTAACTGGTATGCTTGTGCCATTAATCGTACCAATTGATACACCATATTGGATGTTGATCATCGCTGTTATTTTTGGTGTGGTCATCGGAAAAGAAGTATTTGGTGGTACGGGAATGAATATCTTAAATCCGGCGTTAACGATAAGAGCGTTTTTATTCTTTGCTTATCCAACATGGATGAGTGGTGATAAGGTTTGGGTACAAGGCGCTGTTGAAAGAACCAACGAGATTGCGAATGGCTCTACGGCCGATGCTATTTCTGGAGAAACAATCCTAGGTAGTTTGGCACAGTCACATCATGTGGACTACTCCATATTAGACATGTTCTTTGGATTTATTCCAGGTTCGATTGGCGAAACCTCGACGCTTTTAATTCTCTTGGGTGGTTTGTTCCTCATCTTCACAAAGATAGCGAGCTGGCGAATTATGCTCAGCTCCGTTATTGGTGCGTTGGTAATGGGGTATATTTTTAACATCGTTGCAGACTCAGGATGGATCACAGAATCGAGCAAATTTTACACCTTAATGAATACGCCTTACTGGCAACATTTGATCATGGGCGGTTTGGCCTTTGGTATTGTGTATATGGCTACGGATCCTGTAACTGGTTCACAGACTAACAAAGGGAAATGGATTTACGGTTTTTTGATTGGATTTATTTCGATCATGATCAGGGTATTTAACCCAGCCTATCCAGAAGGTGTGATGTTGGCAATATTATTAATGAATGTATTTGCTCCTACTATTGATCATTATGTTGTTAAAGGTAATGTCAATAAGAGATTAAAAAGAGCAAAACTTAAAACAGCTTAAATTATGGCAATCGATACAGATAAAAATAGTTATACCATTATTTTTGCCATCGTTATGGTTTTGGTGGTTGGTTCTATACTTGCAGGTCTTGCGCAGGGTTTAAAACCTATGGTGCAGGCTAATCAACGATTTGAATTGCAACAAAACATATTGTATGCCATGGGCATCAATGATAACAAAGGTCCAAGTGATGTCGAATTTGTTTCAACAGATAAAGTTGAAGATCTATTTAATAAGTCTATTACTAAACAATATGTCATTGAAGGTGATAAGGTAACTGAAGATCCTCAAGCTTATATGATAGACATTAAAAAGGAAGAAGCGAAAGCAAAAGAACCAAATTATACCAGAAGATTGCCTTTGTTTGAAGGTGAAAAGGATGGAAAAGCGGTCTACGTAATTCCTATCCGTGGAAAAGGTCTTTGGGATGCCATCTGGGGATATGTAACAGTTGATAAAGACATGGTCGTTCAAGGTGTATTTTTTGACCATGCCGGTGAAACTCCTGGCTTAGGAACTGGAATTAAAGAACGTTTTTTTATTGATGACTTTGCAGGTGAACACTTGTTAGATGAGTCTGGCGCATTTAAGGGAATAAAAGTAGCAAAAGGAAATGCTGACCCGAAAAACGACCGAAAAACTGATCATGCGGTAGATGCAATGGCGGGAGCAACCATTACTGGTGATGGTGTGACAGCGATGATCCAGAAGGATTTAAGAATGTATGTACCTTACTTTAAAACTTTAAAATAATTTAAAATGTCTGAAGTAGCAGAAAAAGAAAAAGCTGTAAAGATTCCTAAGGAACCTTTGTTTTCTAGAAAAAATAAAAAGTTAATTACTGACCCTTTAGCAGATGATAATCCAATTACCATTCAAGTTTTGGGTATCTGTTCGGCACTTGCAATTACGGCACAGTTAAAACCATCCATCGTAATGGCAATTTCCGTAATCTTTGTACTTGCTATGGGGAACGTGGTAATTTCATTAATGCGAAATATTATCCCATCAAAAATCAGGATTATTGCGCAGTTAATTGTTGCGGCCACCTTGGTAATTATTGTTGACCAAGTGTTAAAGGCCTATGCCTATTCACTAAGTAAAGAACTTTCAGTATTTATCGGATTGATTATTACCAACTGTATCATTATGGGACGCTTTGAAGCTTTTGCTTTAGGTAACGGACCGTGGAAGTCTTTCCTTGACGGTGTTGGTAATGCTGCAGGTTACGGTATCATTTTGGTGATCGTAGGTTTTTTTAGAGAATTACTGGGTTCAGGGACCTTACTTGGGTATCAAGTTTTAGGAGATCCTATTGAAAAGACAGGATTGTACAGTATTGGTTACGAAAATAACGGGTTTATGGTTTTGCCTCCAATGGCATTGATTGTCATCGGCCTTATTATTTGGGTACAGAGAAGTAAAAATAAAGCATTAATAGAAGACTAAATAATAGTTGGCAGTAAACAGTCAGCGCTAAAAGGCTACTGATGACTGATGACTGAAGACTGAAAACTTAAAATATATGGAATATATAGAGTTATTTTTTAAATCGATTTTTGTAGATAATATGATCTTTGCATATTTCTTAGGAATGTGTTCTTATCTAGCGGTATCTAAAAAAGTTGCTACTGCAGTAGGTCTGGGAGCTGCTGTAATATTCGTACTCGCTGTGACTGTGCCATTAAACTGGTTATTGGATACCTACATTTTACAAGAAGGTGCTCTAGCTTGGTTAGGCCCTGAATATGCAGATTATGACTTAGGGTTCTTGTCTTTTATTCTGTTTATTGCTACCATCGCAACAATGGTGCAATTGGTTGAGATTGTGGTCGAGAAATTCTCACCAGGCTTATACAACTCACTCGGAATATTTTTACCATTAATTGCTGTAAACTGTGCCATATTAGGTGGGTCATTGTTTATGCAATCCCGTGAAATACCAACTTTAGGATTAGCCTTAACTTATGGTGTGGGTTCAGGTATCGGATGGTTTTTAGCGATTATTGCCATTGCAGCAATTCGTGAGAAAATTAGATATTCACATGTGCCACCAGCCTTAAGAGGTTTGGGAATCACGTTTATCCTTACGGGATTAATGGCGATAGGTTTTATGAGTTTTGGAGGAATGCTTACCGGAGGCGACGATGGTGGCGACAGTCCTCAAGCCATTGAGCAAGACATGAAATCTGAGCCAAATAGCGCTGATGTTGAAGGTGTTTTGAAGAAAGATAAGAAAGAAGAAACCACAACCGCTTTAAATCAATAATATGTTATTAGCAGTAAGTACAACAGGTGTCATCATAGCTACAA
>JBARDR010000077.1:0-3896 GCA_049795335.1 Gelidibacter sp.
CAATACTACCGCCCAAAAGGACGACTACCTGCATCACATCGGTCCAAACCACGGCTTCAATTCCTCCAAAGGTCGTGTAGAATACACAAAGTACGCCCATGATTAAAATACTGGTTTCCACAGGAATTCCCGTGACAATTGAAATGGCCAACGAAGGCAGCAACAACACAATCCCAATGCGTCCTAATTGAAACAGAATAAAAGACAAACTCCCAAAGGCACGCGCGGTATAGTTGAAACGATCTTCCAAATATTCATAAGCGGTTTTTATTTTCAGTTTATTAAAGAAGGGAATAAAAATAAAAGCGATGACCGGAGTGATCAATATGGCCGTAATATTTAACATGAAGAAGGACCAATCCGTCACAAAAGATTTGGCCGGAATCGCCATAAACGTAATGGCACTGAGTAAAGTTCCAAAAACACTTAAGCCAGACGCCCACCAAGGAATACGGCCACCACCTGTAAAGTAGTCTTCGGTAGAGTTCTGTTTCCGGGCAAAATAAAGTCCAATCAGTACCGATAGCAATAAGTAAACGACTAGCACCGTATAATTAAGAACTCCGAACGGGTGTGCCGCATCGGCAATCTTGAAAGACTCTACGGCAGCGGTACGAATGCCAGGCGACACTTCTCCTGAAACGATCAGAAAATCATTGCCATCTTTAAATGAAAGTGCCGTAACGGGGATTTCAGAGTCTAAACTCGCATACACAAACCACTTTTTAGTAATGGTATTATAAGCCAAAATATCCTTTGAAAAACCAGGATGGTTGTTTAATATAGCATCTCTTTTGGAGGTTAATGCCGTTGCAGTAGAATCATTTCGACTCTTGCCCAAATCTAAGGCAATCGTTTCCAATTCATCAAAAAGCACTTCATCGCTGCCACCATAAACCAGGATGTGCATGGAACCCATCACTTCAGCCGAAGCGCCCATCAATACTCTAGGCTGACCATCTATAAGCAAATCACCTTCATCATTCCATGTTTGTTTTTTAAAATCGTAGCTCAGATAATTGGTCAAGGTTTCCGATTTTTGTCCTGCCACTTCATGGCGTCCACCAATGACAAATAACTTATGATTGGTTTGAGTTTCCTGAACCGCCGTCGTATGTAACGCTCTTGGCAAGCCTGGGAAATCCGCTAATTTCTCCCAGTTTGTCCCGCCTTTTAGAGCCAATCTATAAAATGAATTCGTGCTGCGTTGACCATTCGAACCGCCTACCAGATACACAAATCCGTCAGCGACGACTGCCGAAGAGTAACCCAATAGTTCCGGAAGTTTCGGATATTCAGTAATCTCAACATCTTTAGTACTGATGTTATAAGAAATCAGCCATACAGCATCACTAGTGAGGTTGTCATTATTACCGCCCATGCACAAAATCCCAATTTCTGTGGACACTGATGCGGAGTAGCCTAACGGCATCGGCATTTGTTCTGCCGAGATACGCCATTGGCCATCCTCAAAAATATAAATAGTACTGCTCCACACTTTTTTACCTCCTTCCCAAGGCAAGCCTTCTGGAAAATTGGCACCGCCAGCAGCTATCAGAACCCCATTATGGGCGCCGCCTAACATCCCCGCATAACCAAGCGATTCGCTAGTTCCCTTTTCCGCAGGTAAACTAGGAAGATTTATGACATCAAGTTTGGAGATTTCCTGTCCAAAAGACGGCATACATATTAAAAATAGCAGTGATAAAATGGCCGTCTTCTTAATTGTTTTCATGTTAGAAACTTTATGTTATAAAACTGGTTGGTTTAATTTGACTTCTGATTAAAATTCCTTCATTTTTGTGTTACAACTAAATTATTGAAACAAATCTGAAATAGCGATGGAAATATAAACTTAACTTGCTAAGTTAATAAAATCCATCAAATTGTATTATGTATAACATATTAATTTCTAAATTTGTTGCACATATCCCTACAAGTCAAGAAACAATATATATAATGGTCTCTTCACACCTAAAATACCTTAAGATTTTTGCGCTGTTCATTCTAGCATTTTATCTTCAATCCTGTGCTTCCATCAAGGCGCCAAAACCTATAGGTCCGCTACCAAACACCCATCAAATGGCGTGGCAGGAAATGGAGTTTTATGGATTCATCCATTTTAGCATTAATACCTTTACGGATGATGAATGGGGTTATGGCAACAAGTCTCCTAAGTTGTTCAATCCAACGGAAATGGATGTACGGCAATGGGTCAGAATTGCCAAGGAAGCAGGCATGAAAGGTTTAATTTTAACCGATAAACATCACGACGGCTTTTGTTTATGGCCTTCAAAATACACCGACTATTCGGTCAAAAATTCGCCCTATAAAGATGGCAAAGGCGATGTCGTTAAAGAATTGGCAGACGCCTGTAGAGCATACGGACTCAAAATGGGCATCTACTTATCGCCTTGGGACAGAAACAATGCCGACTATGGCAAACCAGAATACATTACCTATTTCAGAAATCAACTGACTGAATTGTTGACCAATTATGGCGACATTTTTGAAGTTTGGTTTGATGGTGCCAACGGTGGCGACGGTTATTATGGAGGTGCTAATGAAGTCCGCACCGTGGACAAAAAAACCTATTATGATTGGGCAAACACCAATGCTTTAATCCGAGAGCTTCAACCTAATGCGATTATATGGAGTGATAATGGTCCTGATGCTCGTTGGGTCGGTAACGAACATGGTTTTTCATATGAAACAACCTGGTCGCCTTTGTTAAGAGATTCCATTTATGGTGGCATGCCCGACTACAATACCAAATATTCCATGGGTCAAGAAAATGGTACACATTGGGTGCCCGCAGAAGCTGATGTTTCCATCCGTCCAGGTTGGTATTATCATGAATCTGAAGATAACAAGGTCAAAACCTTGAAGGAATTATTGGATATATACTACAAATCGATTGGTAGAAATAGTACCTTATTATTGAACCTTCCGGTGGACAGAAGAGGTTTGGTCCATGAAAATGACGAAAGACAACTCAAAAAATTAACCGCACAACTCAAGGAAGATTTTGCAATCAATTTAGCATTAAAGGCGCAAGCTTCCACCAATCATGTCCGTGGCAACGCCTCTAAATACAATGCAGATAACGCCGTGGATGGCGATAAAAGCACCTATTGGACCACGGATGACAACATTACAAGAGCTTCCATTACCATAGATTTTAAAAAGCCAACCCTATTCAACAGATTCTTGGTTCAAGAATACATTTTGTTAGGACAACGTGTGAAGCATTTTTCATTGGAAGCTGAAGTGGATGGAAAATGGGAAACAATCGACAACCAAACCACCATAGGCTATAAACGCATTTTAAGGTTGCAGGATATCACAGCAACCAAAATCAGACTCAACATTGAAGATGCCAAAGGCAGTCCACTCATTTCAAACATTGGGGTTTACCATGCGCCATTAGTTGTTGATATTCCAAAAATAAGCAGAACCAAGCAAGGCGAAGTAAGCTTCCAAATGCCTGAAGAAGGACTGATTGTATATTATACTTTAAATGGCGAAGCCCCAACAACGGCATCCTTGAAATATTTAGAGCCATTTGTAATTGATCAATCTGCAGTTATACAAGCTTTTTCAATAGATCCTGAAACCAAACGTCAAAGTGATATCATAAATGAAAGTTTTGACATCAGTAAAAATCTTTGGAACATATCCAATTCCGATGGAACACCTCTATCCGAAGAGGCCATAGACGAAAATCCTTTGACCTATTGGAAAACCAATAAAGACCACCTGTCCAAATACAAAATAGATCTTGGCAAAACAACGATCATAAAAGGCTTTACCTACACCCCTAGTCAAGACCGATGGGTTTCGGGCGTCATTACACATTATAGTTTTTACGGAAGTATGGATGGTCACACTTGGAC
>JBARDR010000078.1:0-5626 GCA_049795335.1 Gelidibacter sp.
GTCCTTCCGTTTTTAAGAAGCTGAGATGTCTTAAAAATCGGCGTTTATTTCCGAAATTTGTAGAACCCACCATCAAAAGGAATTTTCTTATTTCTGGTTGAAAGACTACAATTAAAGCAATAATTCCAACATCCATAAACCCACTGAAGATGGAGCTCAATAAGCCCATTTTTAGAAATATGGTCAGTTTCCATATAAAATAGACGATGATAATACCAATAAAAATATTGATGGCAACAGTGCCTTTTACTAGCTTGTACACATAATACAGAAGTATGGCAACGAGGAAAACATCGATAAAATCAATAATTCCGAAATCCCAAATTTTTAGCTGGTCCAAATGTTTGTATGTTTTTATAAAATTAAAAAAAATCGGATTAATAAATGAATTCGTTTTCGTTTATGGTCACTTTCGATGAGTTTACTTTAGAAAGTGTTGCTTTGAAAGTGATATAATCCTGAAAGTTTAATTGGTCATTAATATTTAAAAACAATTCATAGGAGGCGTCTTGTGGCAATCCTTCAATATCTTCTTTCAGACGTTCTAGCGAAGATTTTTTAATGATTGAATCTTTGAAAACACTGACCAATTTGATGTCCCTAGCATTTTTAAAATCAATAATGATGCGTTTTTCTCTTGGATTGTCATAGTCTGCCGATATGTTCGGCGACACATAGTTTGTTTTATAAATGACATTCGTAAAATCCAAAAATCCTAAGTTTTTGATGCTCGTATCATTACAGGTATAATAGTTTCTAGAGTTTTCATTTTTTTGTGCTTCAGCATTCCTTTTTTTATCTTGCAAAACGATGATTTGGGGAATGATTTGACCTAAAGTTAGACGTTTATCTACGTTGACGAGCCAATTGGTGGAAGTAATTAAATTCGCACGGTTGAGTTCGAGACTGTCTGTTTTTGTTTCATCATAAAAAATATAAATAGGAGAGACGTCGAGAACTTCGGTTACGTCAGCATGAACTATTTCAGGAAGCAGTATCGTTTTCTCGTTATTACAGGAGAAAGTTAAAAACAGCAAGGGAAGTAATAGATATTTCATGGATTATCAGTTTAGTTGTTGTGTGAGGTGAATGCATTCCATTGCCTCTTTAACATCATGCACCCTTAAAATAGACGCTTGCTTTTGTAGCGCAATGGTGTTCAAAACAGTCGTGCCATTAAGTGCTTCTTGTGCTGATATGTTAAGGGTTTTATAGATCATTGATTTTCTTGAAAATCCAACTAAAATAGGTCTTTCGAGTATTTTAAATACGTCCAAATGCTTCAATAGTTCATAGTTTTGAGCGGTGGTTTTTGAAAACCCAAATCCAGGATCTGCAAGGATATCTATAATTCCCAGACTTTTTGCAGCGGCAATACGCTCAGAAAAATAAAAGAGAATATCCTTAATGAAATGATCATAAGTGATGTTTTGTTGCATGTTTTGTGGAGTGCCCTTCATATGCATCAAAATATAAGGAACTTTTAGCTGTGCAATGGTTGTCAGCATCGTATCATCCATTTTTCCTGCAGATATGTCATTGATCATACAGGCACCAGCATTAATGGATTGTTTGGCCACTTCGCCTCTAAACGTGTCAATGGAGATTAAAATATCTGGAAAACTGGCGGTCAAAAGTTTTATGATAGGAAGCAAACGCTCTAACTCTTCAGTTTCACTGATGTGTACTGCATTCGGTCTTGAGCTGTAGGCGCCGATGTCAATAAAAGTTGCGCCGTCAATCAGCATTTTCTCGACTTGCCTTAAGATATCGGCTTCACTTTTATAAACACCACCGTCATAGAAAGAATCTGGGGTCAAATTTAAGATGCCCATGACCTTTGGGATTGTCAAATCAATAAGCTTTCCTTTACAATTTATGGTCATCATGTTCATTTTGAGTTCAAAGTTTGTAATTCAAAGTATATGATTAGGCGAAAGTCAAATTTAAGGATATTTAGTAAATTTACTTTTATATCGAGAAAACTTTGAACCTTGCACTTTGCACTCTGAACTATTTAGGCGAAATTTACGCAAAATTACAAGTTTTCTATGCAAAATACCTCAAAACAATACGATGCTGTGATTGAAAAATGCAGAAGTCTTTTTGTTAATAAAATGTCAGATTATGGAAGTGCGTGGCGCATTTTGAGGCTGCCCTCTTTAACCGATCAAATTTTTATCAAAGCCCAACGGATAAGAGGTTTGCAGCAAAATGCTCAACGTAAGGTCGATGAAGGTGAGGAAAGTGAATTTATCGGCATCATCAATTATTCAACGATTGCCTTAATTCAATTAGAGAAAGGGATTGCTGAAAAACCGGATATGAATGTCGATGAAGCGACCAAACTTTATGACGATAAAATTGCGTTGACCAAACAACTCATGCTGGATAAAAACCACGATTATGGAGAAGCTTGGCGTGATATGCGCGTCAGTAGTTTGACCGATTTGATTTTGCAAAAGCTATTACGAGTCAAACAAATTGAGAATAATGCCGGAAAAACTTTGGTAAGCGAAGGCATCGACGCCAATTATCAAGATATGATTAATTATGCGGTCTTCGCATTGATTCACTTGAACGAAAAAGAATAAATAAAGTACAATAGTTTTTCCAAGTCCATTATTAGAGTTTGGAATTTAAAAAGTAACCTAGATTTAGATTATGAAGATTTTAGTTGACATTAGTAGAGTTTTAGTTGGTATCCTGTTCATCATTTCAGGTTTTGTAAAATTGAATGACCCTTTGGGATTTTCATATAAACTGCAAGAGTACTTTGGAACCGATGTTCTAAATCTGCCGTTTTTGGAGCCTTATGCTTTGGGAATTGCAGTGATCGTTGTGGTTTATGAAGTGGTTTTAGGTGTCTTTTTGCTCATTGGTTACCAACCTAAATTTACCGTTTGGAGTTTATTGTTGATGATTGTTTTCTTCACCTTTCTCACTTTTTATTCTGCTTATTTCGATAAAGTAAGAGAATGTGGCTGTTTTGGAGACGCACTTCCTATGACACCATGGCAAAGTTTTACCAAAGATATTGTGCTGTTGGTTTTAATTTTGATCCTCTTTTTTGGTGTCAATCATATCAAGCCGATTTTCAGTAAACTGGGGACTACGGTTGTAGGTCTTGTCGGATTTTTAGCCTCCCTGTCGTTTGCTTATTATGTGTTGATGCATTTGCCCGCCATTGATTTTAGGGCTTATAAAATTGGCGATAATCTGCAACAAAATATGGAGCTTGCACCAAATGCGAAAAAAGCTATTATTGATTACGTTTGGACTTATACCTTAAACGGAGAAGAGAAAACCTTAACTGATCGTGGACAAGGACCAGCAAAATATGATGAAATTGTCAATGTAGAAACCAAGGAAATTCAAGCCGCTGATCTTCCTAAAATTCAGGATTTCTCCATTGAATCAGAAGATGAAGATTTGACTTCATATTTCTTGGAAAAAGATAAATTGCTCATGATTGTTGCTTACAATCTGAAATATTCCGAAAAAGAGGGACTTGAAAAACTAAAGTCTCTTTCCGACGAAGCTCTTAAAAAAGGCTATACGGTTATAGGGTTGACAACTTCTGATGATGCTACAAAGCAAGCCTTCAAGGCAGAGTATGGATGGGATTTTGATTTTTATCTGTGTGATGAAAAAGTGTTGAAAACCATTGTGCGTGCAAATCCGGGTGTTGTCATCCTAAACAAGGGCACGGTCATGCAAAAGAAACATGGGAATGATATTGAAGAATTAAAACTATAAATTAGAAAGTATAATATTTAATAAAATCCCTTCTCTTTGAGAAGGTTAGGATGGGAATGAGAAAAAAAATAGTAGCAGGAAATTGGAAAATGAACAATGATTTGGCACAAACCGAAACGTTGATTACAGAACTTAAAGCGCAATACAATCCAGCGGAGGTGGAGGTCATGATTGCACCTTCTTTTACTAATCTTTGGCAGGCGTTCAATTCATTGAAAGATGATTCGATTGAAGTGATTGCTCAAAACATGCATTTTGCGGAGTCTGGCGCTTACACTGGCGAAATCAGCGCAGCAATGCTTAAAAGTCTGGGTATTAAAACCGTGATTTTAGGACATAGTGAACGTCGTGCTTATTTTGATGAAACAGATGAATTATTGGCTAAAAAAGTAGATGCTGCCTTGGTAAATGAAATGCGAGTTATTTTCTGTTTTGGAGAAGAGTTGGCTGATCGTAAATCGGGTAAGGAAGAAGCTGTCGTTGAAAGTCAGATAAAGAATGCGTTATTTCATTTAGGCACTGATGCTTTTAAACATATCGTTTTGGCTTATGAGCCGGTTTGGGCCATTGGAACTGGCGAAACTGCAAGTCCGGAGCAGGCACAGGACATGCACGCGTTTATCAGAAAAACTGTGGCAGATACCTACGGAAATGACGTCGCCAATAATGTGTCTATCCTTTATGGAGGCAGTTGTAAACCATCAAACGCTAAAGAAATTTTCTCTAAGCCAGATGTTGATGGTGGTTTAATTGGCGGGGCAGCGCTTAATGCGGCCGACTTTTTTGCCATCGCAAACGCGTTTTAATTTTATAAAAAGAATCGTTCGATCAACACAAGGCTTCTCAGTGAAGCTTTGTGAGGTTATAGTCATATTAAATCATAAGTAAAAAATGTCCAACACAATATATATCGGATATCAATTTAAGGTGGAACCTTTACAGCCGGGAACGGAAATTCTGATTGCCGAATTGGGCTACGCAGGTTTTGAAAGTTTTGTTGAAACCGAAGAAGGCGTGACCGCGTACATTCAAAAGGAACAATGGAATGCAGATATTCTAGAGGATATCTATATTTTAAGTTCCGATGAATTTAAAATTTCTTACACGTTTGAAGAAATTGAACAGGTCAACTGGAATGAGGAATGGGAAAAGAATTTCAATCCTATTGTGGTCGATGGTATCTGTTCTGTGCGTGCGCCATTCCATGAAAAACCAGATACCAAATACGATATTGTTATCGAGCCTAAAATGAGTTTCGGAACCGGGCATCATGAAACCACGCACATGATGATCCAGCATATTCTAAAAAACGATTTTAGTGGAAAATCGGTGTTAGATATGGGATGTGGAACTGGTGTTTTGGCGATTTTGGCAGAAATGAAAGGCGCTAAAACTGTTGACGCCATCGATTATGACAATTGGTGCTACCTGAACAGTTTGGAAAATGTAGAGCGAAATAACTGTAAGCACATCACTGTTTTGGAAGGTGATGCAAGTTTGCTTACAAATCAAAAATACGATACCATTATTGCGAATATCAACCGAAATATTCTGTTAAATGATATGGCATCTTATGTAAAGTGCTTGAATCCGAAGGGTACGCTTTTTGTCAGTGGTTTTTACAACAACGATATTCCGGCGATTGAAGAAGAATGCAATAAATATGGATTGACCTGCGTTGAAAGTTTGGAAAGAAATAATTGGGTTGCGTTAAAATTCGTAAATTTGTAGTGCGCTGAAAGTTAGAAGCATAAAGCTTGACGATTGGAGCTCAAACTATAATGATTATCAATAGCAGACTTATACTGCTCCCGAAGTTATCGGGATTGAAAGCTTAAAAAATGAGTACAAAAGAGAAAATTCAGGA
>JBARDR010000079.1:0-2296 GCA_049795335.1 Gelidibacter sp.
ATCTTCAGGCACGATAGGATTTCCAAATCTGAAGCCGTTTGAAATGGCAATATCTGCTCCTGTTTTCCAACGTGCCGCATCCGTAAATAAATTATCCATAGGATTTTCAACGGTCAAATAACGATAGATTGGCGTATTACTATATCCTATAATTGTTTCCAAATGATCTTTATAAGGAGCTTTTTCTTGATTTATCAAGGCTTGAATTTTATCATCAGCTGGATAAACTTCGGGGTCGACATCAATTAATTCGTAATCATCTCCAACTAATTTACCATCTACAAAATGAAGCGTTAATTTCCCCACGAAAGACCCAAAAGCACCTGGTTCAGTAACCTTGGCGTATTTACCTTGAATCATTTCACGAACACGTTCATGGGTATCATTACCCAAAACGTAATCGGCATGCTCTGCAATCGGGCTATTGGCAAGTTCGACCTGTTTAAATATTCCGATATGCGTCAACAAGAAAATAACATCTGCTTTTTCCTTAAACTTAATATCATCCACCAATTGTTTCACACTATTATCCAGTCCAGTAAATGCAATGCCTTCACTAAAAATCGGATTCTGTCTGATGGGCACATCCGGATCGTTGATGCCTATAAAAGCCAATCGGACACCGCCAATTTCCTTAATCGTAAAGGCCGGAAACAAAGGCTCTTTATCTACCTCATGATACATGTTTTGGACGATAATTTCGGTGTCAAAATCCTGCATCACTTCCATCATGATATCTTTTCCATAAACGACTTCCCAATTCCCTGGAATAATCACATCATAGCCCATGTTTTTGATGACGTTCGCCATGACTTTACCTTCAGACAAGGCAGCATAGCCACTTCCTTGAATCAAATCGCCACCGTCAACAATCAGTGTTCTTCCAGGATTTTTCTCACGTTCTTCATCAAAAATAGTTTTGATGTGCGCCAATCCACCACGTTCTTTAAAGACGATTTCCCCATTTTCCCAAAACAGTTCGGGATGTGAATCCAATTGTCCGTGAATATCGGCCGTTTGAAGGATAGTAATACTGATGGTATCCTTGGAAGTTGCATTAGTGTCTGCAGCAGTTTTCGTTTTTTCTGATTTACAGGAAACCGTTAGTGCAAACAATCCCAAAAGACCCATTGCCACCAAAATAGTTGTTGTAAAATTCTTCATAATTACAGACTTAAGCTTTTATATCCCTTTTTTTGAAGTTGAAAATTGTACAGAATACCGTTTTCTACAATCGTCATTTTACTTGGAACTTTTGATTTATCTACTTTGAATTTATGGAGCGAAAACCCACAAGCAATTAATTGTACGCCAGCTTTTTCGGCTTTTTCAATGAACTGATTCATTTTTTCGAAATCGGTGACCTCGCCAATGTCCTTCCCACAAATAATGACTTGAAAGTCGCCAAACGCGTCGCTTTCTTCAGCTTTCAAGGCTTCAGCGGTTAAGATTATAGGTTGTAATTGCGGTACTTTGGTAGTGAGCACCACGTAGTTGTTTTTGTTGCCATCCATTTGCTGCGCTTGTAAATCAGCAGTGGCAAATAGGCTAAACATTAAAAAGATTGAACTGAATATATATGTTTTCATTTTGATTTATTTAGAAGGTTATCGGTGTCGTTCAGTATAAAAAAAAGAAGTCCGCCTAAAATTGCAAAGTTTTTAAATAGTGGACCAAGGGTGGTCATTTGACCGACCTGAACCGTTAAAGTGATAGGAATTAAAACCGCCATCAACAGCATTGCCGCCCATTTGGTTTTATAGCCCATAAGAAATGAAAATCCGGCGACCAACATGGCAATCCCTGAGAGAATGATGAGCCATTGCGGATCTCCAAAAAAATGGGCAAACCCCTTCAAGTTGGCTTGCTCTATGCGTTGCGCTGTTTTTTCAACTTCAAGCAAATGGTTAAGGCCAGCAACTAAAAAAATGCCGCTTACCGCAATGCGCAATAGCTGTATGGAACGGCGACTGATTGAAACTTTTGTCGTCATTATAAAATGTAATAAAGAGTGTTTGATACGGATGGGTTACTTTCCGTAATAGTTTATTCTGCTCTTTTTCTACAGAAAAACAGAACTACTACGTGAATACCAACTTTAATTTTTTAGAAAAATGGAATTAGGCCATCCGAGGTGGTGGCGACACACTATCTAAGTAGCGGTAACTTAATCTTGAAGTGAAATAATCATCTGAAACTGCAATGGGATTTGTAAAATGCGCCTCCCATGCAAATAACTCAAATTGAAAATGAGACGAACAATTCCCAACTAAAGTCATCATTTGCGTTTCGATGC
>JBARDR010000080.1:0-2288 GCA_049795335.1 Gelidibacter sp.
CTTGTGTATATCAGCTACATTAGAGCAGAATAAAACAAAATAATATGATGCCCATAGGTGATATATACGTCACTCATAGTGTCATATGTTATATATAGGCATGTTGGCAACAATATGAAAACCGAAAACATTGAGATTTAAAACAACATTTTTTATATCATTATTTTTATGCGTTTTTTCCGCATTTGGACAACGGACTTTAAGCGGAAAGACCATCGACCAATTTTTGGAAAACGCGATAGGAATTAAAATATTCGACAAAGACACAATCCAAATCGGACAGTCTGACTTGAATGGGTATTTCCAAATGAAATTACCCAATGAAACGGATAAATTAATTTTTACTGGAGTTGGTTATGAATGGGCAACAATTACCGTTCCAAAGGAATGTGAAAATCTAGAGATGATTTTATTTTTGGCTTCTACCTACGATTTTATGTCACCTAGGAAAGTTGACAGACTACGGAAAAAAGAATTTGATAAATTACCCGAATTGCATTCTCAAGCTTTCCAAAAGGGGATTTTTGAATCCGAAAAACCTTGTGACATTCGAAAGTTTGAATCATATAAACCAAAATAAAAAAATACTGTTGCCAATAACCAAGTATTCGGCTCGCCGATTACTCCCTTCGGCATGAGATCGCTTCGCTGAGTTGGCCAGAGCTGAATACTGTGTTGACTGAACCGGTGCTGCTCGGCTTGCCTACTATGGGGATTGATCGGATTTAAGAGGGGTTTTTAAGGGTTGGTTTCCCTGTTGGGGAGTATTTGCCTGCTTTACCATTGCAGATTGGAAGTGCAGGATTGGTTCTGCAGTTTCTCTTCCGTGTTTTTCTGCTTTTTTCACTCGGTTTGCTTTATTTTTGGCCATAGATATCCTGTTGCGCGTGGGCGAAGTGGTTCGCTTACGGGTGGCGGACGTAAGAAGCCACGATGGGTATCTTTTTATCAAAGACTCAAAGGGCAACAGGGACAGACATACGACTTTAAGTCCATTTCTGCTAAAAATTTTGCGGGAATACTATCTTGAGCACAAGCCTAGTTATTGGCTTTTTGAGGGGCAAGATGGTGGCCGATATACCGCCCAAAGCATACAACGCACTTGCCGAAAAGCTGAAAAGGGACAAACTGCAACCCCTGGAGCACGCCACATACATTACGCCATAGTTATGCCACGCATCTCATGGAACAGGGCGTAAACATTCGATATATTCAGAGTTCTTTGGGCCACTCCAGCACAAAAACCACTGAAGTTTACACTCGAGTTGTAGGCATAAACAACAAAACTTTAAAAAGCCCCTTGGATTCCTTATATGAATCAGCTACATTTGGGAAGGATCAACCAAAACAAACACCGACATAGGGTATATATACGTCACTCCCTTTAGCTGATGACATATATACACATGTTAGCTGTAATACAAAACCAACAACACTACTAAATGGAGGTACCTGTAAAAAATTTAGTTGAAACCGTAGATTTAACATCTGAGGATGTGCTTTTACCTATGCTTGAATGCGTGGTAAATTCAATTATTAGTTTACAAAAATCGGATTTACCAATAGTAGAAAAAAAGATTCAAATTCAAATCACTAGAGGTGACTTACCAGAAAAATTGAATTTCGATAACATTAAAACTATTTATGGTTTTAAGATAATTGATAACGGAGTTGGCTTTAACTCAAAAAATTATGAGTCATTCCAAACACCATTTTCTCAAATAAATAGAGATTTCGGATGTAAAGGAATTGGACGATTTACAGTTTTAGCTGCATATAAAGACTTTGAGGTTGATAGTAATTTTCAAGAAAATAAAGTTTGGCAAAATCGTAAATTCAAATTCTCAACGGAAAATGAAATTGAAGAAATAGACTTTAAAGAAACAGAAAATAGCAAATGGAAAACAATAATTAATATTCAAAATTGCACTAATGAAATTGTAAGCGAAAAGTCCGCTTTAGCACTATTACAAATTAGTGAAGCAATTATGCAACATTGCTTTATTTATTATTTAAATGGTTCGCTTCCTAGAATTGAAATAATTGATTTAGAGAATAATGAAGCTGAAGTAATAAATGAACTATTTGCTAAAGTTTCTAAAGAAAAAGAACGAGATTTTAAACTAAAAGATGAAAAATTCAAGTTCTACATAACAAAAACAATCAAAGAAGGAAATAGAAAAAACAACTATTTATACTATTGTGCAAATAATCGAGCTGTTGGTAATCCAAAAAATATCAAAACTATAAACTCAATATTTTCATATCCTGTTTTGATTGAAAATGAC
>JBARDR010000081.1:0-4590 GCA_049795335.1 Gelidibacter sp.
TTTCTGTATTAAAAAAATGACAGGATAAACGTACATAAGCACCTCTGAAAGAAACAAATATATGTGTTTCGAGTAAAGCTTTCTTAAACCGTTTAACATCGACTGTTTCAGGCAGTTTAAGCCCGAAAAGATGATGACTTCTGAAAGTATCATCTTCAATATAACAGCCTAAAGCTCGTAAGTCTGCTACAGCTTTCGTCGAGATGTCCTTACAATAGTCTTGAACCGCTTGAGGTGTCCATAAAATAACTTGTTTTAAAGCTTCCAATTGCATTTGGACATAGATGAAACTTCCGCTTTCGCCAACAGCATATCTATTGTCTAAAGGCTTATATTCAGATTGGTATTGCGTCAAAGCGGCCAATTTATGACTGTTCAAACGATTGGTCCAATTTTCTTCCAGAGGTTGGCCGTTATCAAAACAAGGGCCATAATAAGCATATCCGCAGCCATAGGGCCCGAAAAGCCATTTGTATCCCGCACAAATTAAAGCGTCTGGTTGGATGTCTTTGACCGATAAAGGCAAAGCGCCAATGGATTGGCTGCCATCAACAATCAATAGGGCATTGTGTTTTCTGGTTTTTGCTCTAATTGCCTTTAGTTCGAATAAAACGCCACTCGACCAATGGATATGTTCCATAGCAACTACAGCTGTGGAATCATCAATCGCGTCCAAAATAGCTTCATTCCATAATTTACCGCGGTTGGTTATTGTTTCAGGTGCTTCAACTATTTTTAAATGGGCTTGATATTTGTCGGTCAATTTCTTCCAAGAATAATAATTACTTGGGAATTGTTCCTGCATTAAAACAACAGTATCTCCAGGATTTAATTTGATGTTTTTGGCAACCGTCGCTATTCCGTAAGAAACGGATGGAATAGTTGTAATGCGTTCATATTCATCTGAATTAATTATTTGAGCAAACCTTTTCTTTAACTCATTAACAGGTTCAAAAAAATCAGATGGTGGAATTAAATAGGGCCTGCTTTTTTGCAACACAGCTTCGATTCCTGCTGTTTCTACTGCTTTAAACGACGGCGAAAGACTCGCCGTGTTTAAATAGCAAATATCATCAGGAATATCAAACAACTGTTTTTGTTGCAGTGCGTCCATTATTTATCAAAATAACTGAACGTGTCGTTTTCCTTAATGTTTAATAGGGATTCATAAATCAATCGGATGACATTTTCAACATCTTCTTTATGTACCATTTCAACGGTCGTGTGCATATAACGCAACGGTAAAGAAATCAAAGCACTTGCTACACCCATTCCGCTATAAGCAAAAGCATCCGTATCGGTTCCCGTCGCTCGAGAGCAAGCAGAACGTTGGAAAGGTATTTTTTGAGCTTCTGCCGTATCCGTAATCAAATCTCTTAATTTTTGCTGCACCGCAGGCGCATAGGCGATAACAGGACCTAATCCTAATTCCAAATGCCCTTCTACTTTTTTGTCGATCATTGGCGTTGTCGTGTCATGGGTCACGTCAGTTACAATGGCCACGTTAGGTTTGATGCGTTCGGCAATCATCTCGGCGCCGCGCAAACCGATTTCTTCCTGAACAGAATTTGTAATATATAGTCCGAAAGGAAGTTTCTTTTTATTTTCATGCAATAAACGCGCTACCTGTGCTATCATAAAGCCACCGATACGATTATCGAGAGCGCGACATACAAATTTGTCGTTATTCAAAATATGGAAAGTGTCAGGATAAGTGATCACACAACCGACGTGAACCCCCATTTTTTCAACTTCTTCCTTGTTTTTTGCACCAACATCAATCGTGATGTTTTCTACTTTTGGTGTTTCTTCTTTGGCTTTATCTCGAGTATGAATTGCAGGCCATCCAAAAACACCTTTAACGATACCGTTTTTTGTATGGATATTGACAATTTTACTTGGCGCAACTTGATGGTCACTGCCACCGTTTCTGATCACGTAGATCAAACCGTTATCTGTAATATAATTGACATACCACGAAATTTCGTCAGCATGTCCTTCAATAACTACTTTGTATTTTGCCTCTGGATTGATGACACCAACGGCCGTTCCGTAGGTATCTGTTATAAATTCATCAACATAAGGTTTGAGGTAGTCCATCCATAATTCTTGCCCTGTCCATTCATATCCTGTAGGTGATGCATTGTTGAGATAGTTTTCTAAAAACTCTAATGATTTCTTGTCTAAAATGTTCTTTTTTGCCATGGGTAAATATTTTGTCTAAAATTAATAATATTAATAGAATTTTAAGGTTAATGCTTATGTAAATTCTTAATTTTGGGATGATTTTAGCGCCATTGCACTGATGAAGTTGATAACCTACATTTTTATTTTTATCCCGTTTTTTCTGATGGCCCAAGTTGATCCTGAAGAAGATTCCACGACGGTAGACTACTATTATATAGATGGGGATTCGATACCTGTGTCCATCATTAATTTGGATCCTGTGGTGTTGATGGGTAAGTTAAAATATGGGAGTAAGGAAGATCGCGTCCGTTATTTGATTTTGAAACGACGCACTATAAAAGTATATCCTTACGCCAAACTCGCAGCGGAACGCTTGGTTGAACTCAACAGTCGATTGGAAACGTTGCATCGAAAAAGTGATCAACGCAGGTATGCCAAGATTATCCAAAAATATATCGAAGAAGAATTTTCGGAAGAATTGAAAAAACTGACACGAAAAGAAGGTCAGATTTTGGTAAAGCTGATTCATCGTCAAACAGGTCAAACAACTTTTCAACTGATTAAGGAGTTGCGAAGTGGCTGGCGTGCGTTTTGGTTCAATAATACAGCAAGATTGTTTGATATTTCTTTAAAGGAAGAATTTAATCCTTTGAAAGTGAGTGAAGATTATCTCATCGAGGATATTTTAGAACGTGCTTTTCAGGACGGAAAACTGGAACGACAAAAATCCGCATTCCCTATTGATTATTTAGAACTCACTAAAAAGTGGTCCTCTAAAACAGTTAAGAACTAATGCGCATACAATCTGATTTTGAAGAAAAATTAAATGCTTGGACTCATGGATTTGGCGCTGTTTTAGGAGTTGCTGGATTAGCCTTATTAGTCAGTTTTAAAGAGCACAAAACAGATTGGAGCTTATTTAGCGTGATTGTTTATGGCGTTTCCATTATCATTCTCTTTTCTGCATCTGCCATTTATCATTCGGTTTCAAGTGAGAAGCGAAAACATTACTTTAGAATCATCGACCATATTAGCATTTATCTTTTAATTGCTGGAACTTATACGCCAGTGACCTTAATCGCCTTAAATAATAGTTTAGGCTGGCCGTTATTTTGGACCGTTTGGGCAATTGCAGGATTTGGATTGATTCTTAAATTGTTTTTCACCGGAAAATTTGAGATTATTTCCACCTTACTTTATTTGGTAATGGGGTGGTTGATTGTCTTTGATTTCACTAACCTCTCTGAACTGATTGGTCCCAATGGCCTCATTCTATTTATCGCTGGCGGCGCTTTCTACACATTAGGCATTATTTTTTATGCCGTTCATAAAATCCCTTATAATCATGTCATTTGGCATTTGTTTGTGCTTGGTGGCGCCATTTGCCATTATTTGATGATTTTCTTTTATGTGTTGTAATGGCTCATTTTTTATCACTGGAATTTGTCTTCTCCCCATATTGAAGGGTTATTGAGTATATAATTTGAAATAGTATTAAATGCTCTTTCATATCTAATAATATGATTATAGAATCGGGTTTGCCATACAAAATCTTTAGGCGGTTGGTGTGTTTGGTCACGGCAGATTTATAGCCGCCAATAAGAGAGGATATAGAGTTTTTTCCATGATTTTGGAATCGGTTTTCGTCGATGGATTTTTGGGTTTTTTATTCGGATCATGGAGAGACAAGGCGTGCCTTTTCGGTCCAAAATACATCTGCTAAAACACCAACATTACTTAAATTCATTTTATTATTAATGACCTCTCAAAATAGTGCAGGCTATCTTTATAAAATATGCGCCTTCCCAACGATAATCCCAAGTTTGAAAGCGGGCAGATGGGACACGATATTTATTTTGAAATTTATCAGCCATTGCAGTTATCTTTTTAAGAAGTTATCACATCGGTCACATATATTAACGCAATTTACTCACATCAATCTTAAATAACTCGGCTGCATTCTTCCAAAAGATCATTTCTTTCTTATCGTCTGCCAAATCTAATTGATCCATAAATTTTAGATAGGATTTCATATTGCTTATTGGCCAATCGGTGCCATAAAGTAGATATTTTGGATCGCCAGCATAGGTAATCATTTCTTCGATTTCCTTTTTCATGTAGCGCTCAAACTTATCTGAGAAATCGCCTAACACCAATCCAGAAATATCAGCATGGACATTTTTGTTTTTATAAACCACTTCCATACAATCTCTAATCCAAGGATTTCCGACATGGCAGATCACAATCTTTAAATCGGGATAATCGACCGCCAAATCATCAATATGAATAGGATGTGAGTACTTTATTTTTCCGTTTGGAGCATAGGTGTCGCCGGAATGGAACATGACTGGCACATCAAATTCAATCGCCATTTCATACATGACTTTAAACCGAGTATCATTC
>JBARDR010000082.1:0-10030 GCA_049795335.1 Gelidibacter sp.
GTCTATAAGCATCTCCTTAATCATACTGCTTCCATTTCAAAAAACATTAAAGCAGACCGTTATGTTTTCTATTCTGAAAACATAAAAAACGAAGACCTTTGGGAATCTGGCATCTTCAGAAAAAAACTGCAAAAAGGAGAGGATTTAGGAGAACGAATGTCCAATGCTTTTTCAGAATTACTGGAAATAGGCTACGAAAAAGTTATTATTATTGGCAGTGATCTTTTAGATTTAGATGCCGAACTCGTTAATACTGCTTTTGCACAACTTGAATTTAATGATGTCGTTATTGGTCCTGCAACGGATGGCGGCTATTATTTATTGGGCCTAAAAAATCTGTATCCCAATCTATTTGAAAACAAAACCTGGGGCACTTCTTCAGTATTAAAAGACACTTTAAATGACCTTCAAAGCAGTAAAATTCATTTGCTGAAAGAATTAAATGATATTGATACCTTTGAAGATATGCAACCTTATAACGAACTCAAAAAATTTCACAATCAACATGATTAAATCTATAAAAGAAACCACCGATTATTTACAGCAAAAGGGCTTCGACAGTCCAGAAATAGGCATCATCCTCGGCACCGGATTAGGCCAATTGATCGATGAAGTTGAAATATTACATGAAGTAAGCTACAATCAAATTCCAAATTTCCCAACCGCAACGGTCGAATTTCATAAAGGAAAACTCATTTACGGTATTTTAGAAGGTAAAAAAGTGATCATCATGCAGGGCCGTTTTCACATTTATGAAGGTTATTCGCTTCAAGATGTGACCTACCCGGTTCGTATTATGGAAAAATTAGGCATTCATACCCTTTTGGTTTCTAACGCTTCAGGCGCCATCAATCTCAATTATAAAAAAGGAGAATTAATGCTGATTGATGACCATATCAATCTTCAGGGAAGTTCACCATTAGCTTTTAAAGGTGTGGAACATATGGGAGAACGTTTTGCCGATATGAGCGCACCTTATGATACAGAGATCAATTCCAAATTTGAACAGATAGCAAAAACCCATAATATCACGCTTCATAAAGGTGTTTACGCCAGTGTGGTTGGACCGCAATTGGAAACCAGAGCCGAATACCGCATGCTCAAAATTATTGGTGCCGATGCCGTGGGAATGAGCACGGTTCCTGAAATTATTGTGGCCAATCATTTGAAATTAAAAGTGGCGGCGGTGTCAGTTTTGACCGATGAATGCGACCCAGATAATCTAAAACCTGTTGATATCACAGAAATCATTGGAATGGCTGAAAAAGCAGAACCTCAAATGATTGTTTTATTTAGGGAATTGATTAAGAATTTATAAATACTTTTAGACCTGACAGGATTTAAAAACATGTCAGGTCTTTGAAACGTTAAAAAAGAGATTCCTGCCTTCGCAGGAAGTGGCATGGAAAAATACATCGACATTATCTTAAACTCCTACACTGGTTATTGGCGTTACCTCAAATATGAGTTAGTTGACATCTATCATTGGGATAACTACTTTTACGGATTAATTGTGATTTCGTTATTGGTTTGGGCGCTTGAAGCTATGTTTCCTTGGCGGAAAGACCAATCCATCGTTAGAGAGGATTTTTGGTTGGACACTTTTTATATGTTCTTCAATTTCTTTCTTCTGAATTTGATTGTTCTCATCGCACTCTCTAATACGGTTGCAGAGTTTTTTAATGATATTCTCGGTGTTTTTGGAGGGCACATTAACAGTTTTCAAATTTTCAGTGTTAACAATCTCCCTCGTTGGTTGGGCTTGCTCATTTTCTTTATCATCACTGATTTTGTACAATGGAACACACATAGATTATTGCATCGTGTGCCATGGCTTTGGAATTTCCACAAAGTACATCATAGCGTGAAAGAAATGGGATTCGCTGCACATCTGCGCTACCATTGGATGGAACCTGTAGTTTATAATTCTTTGTTGTACATTCCTATTGCCATTATCGGAGGCTTTGATGCGCAAGATGTTGCCATTGTTTATTTCTTTTCCATTGTTATTGGTCATTTGAACCATGCCAATTTGGGCTGGAATTACGGACCTTTGAAATATATCCTCAACAATCCAAAGATGCATATTTGGCATCATGTAAAAGAACTTCCTAAAGACAAACAGCACGGCATCAACTACGGATTGACTTTGAGCCTTTGGGATTATATTTTCAATACGCATCACGTGCCACACGACGGCCGGGATATTGAACTCGGCTTTGAAGACGATGAGAATTTCCCTAAAACCTTTATCAAACAAAGCATTTATCCGATAAAAACGGAGAAGTGATAAGGATGGCTTCGGTTGGTAGTTTAAAGAACAAAAAATCGGTATAAATCCATTCAATCTGCGTCATCCGTGTTCCATTAATGACTATTACATGAAGTAGTTACAGAGATTCACACTGATAAAATCTCATAATTCATTGCAAAAATGCATATAACAAATTAGCAAGAGAAGTGAAAAATATTGTGTTTAGAATATTCATCAACTAAAAGAGCCTTTACCAACCCCCAAGCCAAAGTTAAAACTTCATTATTCGGTATTCCATCTTCGTTAAGATTATGGAGAAACATGGTTTCTGATCGAAAGTTTGTGGTTCGCTATGGCCCCAGAATCTGATTCAACGACCGTTCATTCCGTCCTTTTTCATCAGGATACAATTCCATCAACGTTTCACTTTGGAAAACCTCTTTTGAATCGATATCTACCGCTGATAATTTGCCGTAAAATGCCGCACCGGTGTCCACATTCAAAATATTAATGGCACGCATAGGTCTTTCAGAATTGAAATTAATGGTAGGCGTATGACCGATATAAATCTCGTCATAATGTTTTAGTCGTTTTGGAAATAACTCAGATTTCTCGTCAATATGTTTATCCATAGTCAAAGCCATTTCCCAAAGTGTGCGGTCATAATAAAAAGTATTCTCAGAAATTTCTTGTTCTACACCATGCATTGAGGTAAACCCTGCATGAAGAAACAAACGGTTGCGATCATCCAAATAATACAATCTCATTTGCTCAAAAAACCTCAAATGTTTATATTTTTCTTCTACCGTAAAACCAGCATAGCTTTGGATGGTTTCTTTTCCACCATGATCTAACCAAACTTGTTCTGCTATATTACTGCGCAACCAGGTTTCACACCAAACGTCATGGTTTCCTTTTATAAAAACACAGTCATTGCTTTCGGATAATGCTATCAAATATTGTATAACTCCTGCTGACTCACTCCAACCGTCGACATAATCTCCCACGAAAATCAATTGATCATCACTTATTACTTCAGCCCGACTCAAAAGTTGCTTCAAAGCTTTTAATCCGCCATGGATATCGCCTATTACTAAAGTTCTCATTTTTAATCCTTACTTTAAAATTTCATTATAAATCTGAAAGTTCTCATCATCAAAACATACAAAAATTACGGTTTCAACAACGGTACTCTGATAATTCAGTACCGTTTCATAGCAACTTCTGCCGCTAATCTTTTCGGAAATCCATAAACCCCAGTACTGATATTCGGAAAGGCAACAGATTTTAGATGATGGATTTCTGCCAGCTTGAGATTGTTTTTATAACAATTGGACAAAAATCGTTTTTGGTATTCAATATAATTTTAGTCGTCACTATTGGCATTTATGTACAGATTTTTATGTTTTATATTTCTGATAAAACTCCCGTATGACCTTCTCCACAGGTTTATTCTGTGGCGTGTATTGCGTATCGGTTGCTCCGCCCACATTCTTATTATCATGAAACCATTTCCATAAAAACCCACCAGCAAACCAATGTTCATCCCAGATTTCGTCAAATAAGGATTGCATGGCATTGGTTTGTGCATCCAAATTGACATTCGTCATTTCTCTATCCGCTTTCCAAGGTGTTTTTGCGGCATAATCCACACTTCGGTAACCAAACTCAGTGAACAGAATTGTCTTATGATAGGTTTCCGAAAACAATTTCAAATCGGCTTTATAAACTGTCCAACCCTTTTTACATTCTCCCAACGTTGGTGTTTTGGAATTACTTAACGGAAAATAGGCATCAATACCAATATAATCCAAATCGGCCCAAAAAGGGGTGCGATCGTATTCATTCCAATTGGCGGCATAGGTCAGTTTGCCTTTATATATCTTTTTAATATCCACAATCAGTTTTTTCCAATACTCTGGCCGCTCATCAATAAAACCTTCCAATTCTGTACCAATACAAAAGATTTCTACATGTGCGTCTTGGGCCACCTTCGCATAAGTTAAAATAAAATTAGAATAGGCATCTTCCAAGGCCTTCCAATCGGCATCATGAGCCATCTTTATAAATCCTGTAAATTCCCCTCGCCAAACCCAAATCTGAGGCTTCATCATCACCTTAATCTGATGGTCATGCAAGGTTTTAATGTACTGTTTAACTCCATCTTCAGTTTCCCCAAACCATTGTCGGTCGCTATTAAAGGTAATTTCCGGATGGGCCAACTCCCGAATAAACCCGAAAGGCATCACCGAGGCATAATTAGCATTAAGGTTAACTAGAGGGCTAACATCCTTGCCATCAATGGAATCTCTGGATGCTACAAAACTAACGCCATTTATTTTCTCCGGTTTTTCTACCGTCGCACTACATGAGAACATAAGACAAAGCATTGCAAAATATAAAAATTTAAAAATTGCTCTCATCCTCTTTATTTATTCCTAAATTTAAACAAACGGAAATTAAAAAATTAAGTTTTATAAAAAACCTTCGACAAAACTGTCCTAAAAACTCAAAATGGAACATATCGTCATCATCGGAAATGGCATTTCTGGCGTAACCGCTGCCAGACATATTCGTAAACTTTCAGATAAGAAGATTACCCTAATATCCGCTGAAACCGAGCATTTTTTTTCACGCACCGCCCTCATGTATATTTATATGGGACATATGAAATATGAGCACACGAAGCCTTATGAAGATTGGTTTTGGAAGAAAAATCTTATTGACCTCAAATTCGGATTCGTTAAAAACATTGAAACAAAAAGCAAAACACTTCATTTTGAAGATGGCGACCGCATTCAATACGATAAACTGATCGTTTCCACTGGTAGTAAATCGAACAAATTCGGATGGAAAGGTCAAGATTTAGACGGCGTTCTTGGCTTATATGGCAAACAGGATGTTGATCAATTAGAAATATTGGCGCCCAATAATGAGGTTTGCCAACGGGCCGTCATCGTGGGTGGCGGGTTGATAGGGATTGAATTAGCAGAAATGTTACATACCCGAAATATTCCAGTTACTTTTTTGGTTCGGGAAGATAATTTTTGGAATGCTATCCTTCCCCATGGCGACGCGCAGATGATCAATCGGCATATTTTAAGTCACGGCATTGATTTACGTTTAAAATCGAATTTAAAAGAAATCAAATCTGATCAAAACGGTCGTGTGAATGCCGTCGTAATCGAAGAAACTGGAGAAATTATTTCCTGCGATCTGGTAGGATTAACGCCTGGCGTTTCTCCAAATATAGACATCGTCAAAACTTCAGAAATTGAAACTGATCGAGGTGTTTTGGTCAATCGGTTTTTAGAAACTAATATTAAAAATGTATATGCTATTGGCGATTGCGCCCAACAACGCGAACGGATTGGCAACAGAAATTCTATTGAAGCCGTTTGGTACACCGGACGAATGATGGGCGAAACGGTGGCACAAACCATCTGCGGGAATCGCATGTCCTACAATCCTGGACATTGGTTCAACTCGGCAAAATTCTTTGAAATTGAATATCAAACGTATGGTTGGGTATTTGCGAAACCTAAAGAAGGTCATGCTCATTTTCATTGGAAACATGACGATGACACTAAATGCATCACCATTGAATATGAACAAGCATCCAACCAGTTTTTAGGCATCAACACGTTTGGCATCCGACTGAAGCATGAGGTCTTCGATCGATGGCTGACTGAAAAACGCTCAGCAGATTATGTGATGGAACATTTAAAGGAAGCTTATTTTGATCCTGAGTTTTTCAAAACTTTTGAAAAGGAGATTTTAATGGAATGGATTAAGACCTCAAAGGCTTCAAAAACCTGTGGTCTGGAACAACTAAAAACACAATCATGAGTAACAAAATAAACCCCAGCATGTCACTGGCCAAACCCGATTCTCAAGCACTTTCTACAACCCAGAAAACAGCGGTTGCCATTGGTGTGACAGGTTTTTTTATAATGATCTTGGCGTTTTTCAATGTCAATTTCCCAAATAAACCTTTATTCCTGACCTTGTCATTGGTCATGATCGCCGTTGGCACTATTATTTTTGCCAACAACGCCTATTTAACAAAACATGCTGGCATTAAAAATGACGGGGTTTGGTTCAAATCCATTTCCTCACGAGGTCTTTGGGGTTGGGCAACAGGAATTGTATTGACCTTATTTTACATAGTTCTTTATTTTAAAGCCGAATGGTTTGGGCTGGCTGGAAAAGGCGAAGAAAACACGGGTTTGATTGCTCTTTTTGATCCATTAAGCCATCTTTTAAATGGCGGACCTGCCAGCCAATGGTTTGTATATGGAACACTGTATACCGTTGCCATTTTGGTTTTTGGCTATAAATTCATGTTGAAATACCGTCACAACAGATATGAACAAATTCGGACGGGTTCCGTAATGTTTTTCCAATTGGCATTTGCTTTTTTAATTCCGGAGTTTATGGCGCGCTTAAATTCTGATACGTTTTATCTTCCGTATTATGATTTGAAAAATATTTGGCCACTTAATTACTACAATTTTGACAAATACAGAGTCGACGATTTCATCAGTTCCGGCGATATCGGCTTGGCATTACTAATTTTTGGAGTGGCATCGATTTTTATCATCACCCCAATCCTAACCTATAAATATGGCAAACGTTGGTATTGTTCATGGGTGTGCGGTTGCGGCGGACTTGCAGAAACTGCGGGGGATCCCTTCAGGCACTTGAGTGATAAAACCCAAGTAGCGTGGAAAATTGAACGTTGGGTCATTCATAGCGTGGTGGTTTTTGTAACCTTGATGACCACTGCCGTGATTTATTCCTATTTGGGAACCGATTCCAGCAAATATTGGCTGACGAAAAACATATTTTTAATTGGTGTTACCGCTTTATTGACTTTAGTATTTGCTCTTATCATGATTTTCAAACGGAAAGCATTAGCAAAAGATGCCCAATATGGAGCCATTGGCTATTTTGTAATTATCATGGCATTGATTGGGATGCATTATTTCAGCGGCACAGACCATGTCTTTTTATTCAAGGCCTCAAGTCTTAAAATGTGGTACGGATTCATCATTGGCGCCATATTTTCCGGTGTGATTGGCGTGGGCTTCTATCCTATATTTGGAAATAGAGTATGGTGCCGATTCGGTTGCCCAATGGCTGCTATTTTAGGACTTCAACAGCGGTTATTTTCCAGATTTAGGATCACCACTAACGGCGGACAATGCATTTCCTGCGGGAATTGCTCCACCTATTGCGAAATGGGAATTGATGTCCGCGCTTATGCCCAAAAAGGCGAAAACATTGTCCGTAGTAGCTGTGTCGGATGTGGCATTTGTGCAGCAGTGTGCCCAAGAGGTGTTTTAAAATTAGAAAATGATACTATGAAGGGCCGCATTAACAGCAATGATATTCTATTGGGGAATGATGTGGATTTGATGGACTTGGTTAATCAGAAGTAGAGTTCAGTGTTCAGTCGCAGTATTCAGAGGATTTCGAATAAATTAAAAGAGGATCAAAAAAATCACAAGTGAAACACTAATTGTTTATTTTGGATATCTCATTAAGATACGATGAGGAAACTCAGAAGTTCAATGAGCTTTTGTATCGCAACAAATTTCTCAGTGGAAGTCTGCCGAAAACTCTAGTATCTCCCTGTGACTAATTTCAAAAAACAAACCTTACTTTTGCACCACATTTAAAACGCCAAATGCCCAGCATCAAAGTCATTATTCCCGCTTATAACGAAGCAGATTCGATTGCGCTTGTCATCAATGAAATTCCTTCCATTGTCGATGAAGTGATTGTCATAAACAACAATTCCACAGATAAAACCGCTGAAGTTGCTCAAAGAGCGGGCGCCACTGTGTTCTTTCAACCTCAAATGGGCTATGGTAATGCCTGTTTAAAAGGCATGCAATATGTTGCCACCTTATCGAAAAAACCAGATATCATCGTTTTTATGGATGGCGATTATAGCGACTATCCCGAAGAACTAACCAAAATTGTAAAACCAATTATTGAAGATAATCTCGACCTTGTTATTGGCGCAAGAGTCAGCCGGTTACAAGAAAAAGGTTCTATGACGCCTCAGCAGCATTTTGGAAATTGGTTGGCCACATTTTTAATGCGCATTTTATTTGGCGCAAAATTCACTGATCTTGGTCCTTTCAGAGCCATCAGGTATCAAAAACTCCTTGATTTACAGATGCAAGACAAGACTTACGGATGGACCATTGAAATGCAATTAAAGGCGCTGAAGCAAAATTTAACCTATATTGAAGTCCCTTTAAAATATAAAAAAAGAATTGGCATCTCAAAAGTATCAGGAACCATAAAAGGTTCTATCTTTGCGGGCGTAAAAATCCTAGGTTGGATTTTTAAATATAGTTTTAAAAAATGATTCTAGAATCCTTAATAATAGTTGTTTACACGATTGCTCTCCTACTTATTTTATTATATGCATTAGCGCAACTCAATCTGTTATTTAATTATTTAGCTTCCAAAAAAATCAAGGACACGTCAGATCTTTTTGACTTTTCCAATCCTGAAGAAATTCCCTTCGTGACCATCCAGCTTCCTGTCTACAACGAAATGTATGTGATGGAGAGGCTTTTGGACAACATCGCCTTGATCGATTATCCTAGAGAGAAACTGGAAATTCAAGTGCTTGATGACTCTACAGACGAAACAGTTGCGACCACTTTGGCGCACGTTCAAAAATTAGAAGAAACAGGTTTGGATATTCAACATATCCGACGTACTGATCGTAGCGGTTTTAAAGCAGGAGCTTTAAAAGAAGGTTTAAAAATCGCCAAAGGTGAGTTTATCGCCATTTTTGACGCCGATTTTTTACCACAACCCAATTGGTTAAAACAAACCATTCCTTACTTCAAGGATGAACATATTGGTGTGGTTCAAACACGCTGGGGACATATCAACAGAAACTATTCCATACTTACAAAAATACAAGCCTTCGCCCTCGATGCGCATTTCACATTAGAACAAGTGGGCAGAAACAGCAAGGGGCATTTCATCAATTTTAACGGAACCGCTGGGGTATGGCGTAAAGCATGTATTCTTGATGCCGGAAACTGGGAAGGCGACACCCTTACCGAAGATTTGGATTTAAGCTACAGAGCACAACTTAAAAACTGGAAATTCAAATATTTGGAAGATGTTGAAACCCCTGCCGAATTACCTGTAGTCATCAGTGCGGCACGTTCACAACAATTCCGTTGGAACAAAGGTGGTGCTGAAAACTTCAGAAAAATGATGTGGCGCGTACTAACCTCCAAAAATATTTCATTCAAAACAAAAATTCACGGCCTGTTGCATTTACTGAACAGCACCATGTTTTTAAACGTATTTTTGGTTGCGGTTTTAAGTATTCCCATGCTTTATATTAAAAACGAATATGCCCATTTAAGGTTTTACTTTTATTTTATGAGCTTTTTTGTCGTGAGCACGATTATCTTTTTTGTTTGCTACTGGATGATGTTCAGACAAATTTATGGCAAAGGATTTAAAAACTTCTTCGAATATGTCGTCTTGTTTTTCACATTTTTCTCCATCGCCATGGGCTTTTCATTACACAACTCCATTGCTGTTATTGAAGGACACATGGGAAAACGCAGTGAATTTGTCAGAACACCAAAATTTAATATAAGTTCATTAAAAGACTCTTGGAAAGGCAATAAATATTTGCGTAAAAAAATATCGGTCAACGTTATTTTTGAAGGTGCATTGATGCTTTATTTCGGTTTCGGACTCTATAGTGCTTTTGTGGTGGGC
>JBARDR010000083.1:0-2251 GCA_049795335.1 Gelidibacter sp.
GCGCAACGCCGTTGGGGGTATTTTTTAAATTTTATTTGGTTGTGTTCAATAAAGTCTGAATAAAAAGGTGAATATAAATTAAAGTCGAAAAATTTTAAAGCGAATTCAAAATCCTAAAATTGGTTTAATTCAGATTTATGACTGTTGATTATCAAAATTTAGCAGTTCATATCATTTCATGATTTTCGAAGATTTTTTGAAATAATTTAGTGGTTGTAAAAGAATGATCATCGATTTACAAATCAAAAAACGAATATAATCTTAAATTTTATTTATCATGAAAGCTTTAATTTTTTTATCAGTATTTGTGTTATGGGCTTCGATTGGTCAAGCTCAAGAAATCACAAAATTAGATGAGGTCAAAGTTAAATATTCACCTCTAAATCCGGAAATAACCCAAAATGGCTCAGTTTTTACAATTAAAATCAAACCAAGTGGGGTTCATGAATTTGTTAAAAATCCGATTGGGTTTTTGAATGAAAATTTTGACATCCATAAATTTATCAATATGGTTGGTATAGAGAAATATGAATCCTATTCAGTCGAGCTTAGAAGTTCAAAAGGATTTATGCTCGCAAGTTATGATGGGGAAGGCAATTTGATTTCTACCCGTCAAAATTTCAAAAATATCCTAATGCCACGCCATTTAAGATTGCAGGTTTATAACTCGCATAAAGGTTGGAATTTGAATAAGAATAAATATATAGCAAGCACAAAAGGAATAGTTTTGGATAAAGCCGTCTATAAATTAACGTTGAAAAATGGAAATCAAAAACGTAATATAACATTAGATGCTTTGGATAAAGATTATGGCGTGGTGGCTAATAATTAAAAAACAGAAAAAAGATTTAGCAGTTAATTAAGGTCAGCAAATCAGTATGGTCATCAGATTATTGTCTGATGACCTCTTTGATTAAATTAATTTTGAAGGTACTCCCGATTATTTATTTATGAATAAATTATAATTCAGTTGGATGAGATTAAATAACTTTAAATTACTTTTAGATAGCTATTAATTTTCGCACCTCAGATTATGAAAGCATTGGTTATAGATGATGAAGAACTGGCGCGTAAAAGAGTTCTGAAATTATTGGAAACTGTGCCTCAAATTGAACTCCTAGGGGAATGCTCAAATGGTAAAGCCGCAATAATTTCCATCGACAAACTTCAGCCAGATCTTATTTTCCTTGATATTAATATGAAGGACATGAATGGGTTTGAAGTGCTCCAAAAAATGAAAATATTTCCAAAACCTATTGTAATCTTTGTCACAGCTTATAATAACTATGCTTTAAAAGCCTTTGAGGTGGAGGCGTTTGACTTTTTGCTAAAACCATTTAAGGACCAGCGTTTTTTTAGGATTATAGACAGGGTTTTAAAAACCTCAAAATCAGAGGCTAATGCTAACTTCCAAAAACGATTTGAAGAGTTGTTCAGTTTTTACAGCATGAAATCAGGAAAAGTCCCGGTGCCGACAAAATTCCTTATTAGGCAAGGCAATAAAACCATCTTAATCAATCCTTTGGATATCATGTACATTACTTCATCAGGATATTATGCGGAGATTTTTGTAGAGAATAAAAAGTATATGATGCGTGAAGCATTGACCAAACTCTGTGATGAACTTGACGCAGCCGTTTTTTTTAGAATCCATAGATCGAGCATCGTAAATATAAATTTTGTTAGAGAAATTGTGCATTCTAGTTTTTCTGAAGTTGACGCCAAAATGACCGATAACAAAGTGTTGCGCATAAGTAAATCTCATAAAAATGAATTTCTTGAAAAAATTGGAATATCATGAACTTCTTTACTAAAAAAAGAAACTTAATAGATCTGAATCTTGTTTTGCTTTTGGCTGGTTTTTATCTTCTATTTTACTTCGTTTTAATTGCCAAAATAGTCTATATGGAATCCATTGGGAATGAGGGCATGTCGTCTTCATTGCGTGATTTTTTAATCTATAATCCATTGCTCGATTATATTATCGTGGTCAGTTACATGACATTTATAGCAATGAGCACCAAGCGGTTTTTAAATAAAAATTATTCTTGGGTTAAAATTATTTCTATCCACACAATCTTGTCGCTTTTTATTGGAATGGTCATACGTCTCGTTACCGATTTGCAAAGTTGGTTAACTGGAATGTTTACCATATCTGAATATGACATTCAATACAGTGTTTATAGGTTTATGAACGTAATCGAGCTGAATTTCTTGATTTATTTTGCCATGGTATTTATTGTGTACACCT
>JBARDR010000084.1:0-2310 GCA_049795335.1 Gelidibacter sp.
GGTAAAACCATTTTGATTACCTCGCATATTATGAGTTTCGTGGAAGAGATTTCAGACGAAATCGTCTTTCTTTTAGAGGGTAAAATCTACTTTAAAGGAACAATTACTGAACTCAAGGACAAAACCAATCAACCGGATTTCGAACATGCCATCGCATCCATTTTAACCGACAATCATGCTTAAAATATTAAAATATAGTTTTTACGATCTCATGCGCAGCCGTTGGAGCTACGTCTATTTTGCATTCTACTTATTACTAGGTGTTGTGTTGTTGTTCTTAAACAATGACCTATCCAAAGCGGTGATCACTTTAATGAATGTAATTATTGTTTTGGTGCCATTGATCGGAACCATTTTCGGGGTCATGTATTATTACAATTCCAAAGAGTTTACCGAGCTCTTATTGGCACAGCCTTTAAAACGATCGTCCATTTTCTTAGGACAATATCTGGGCGTGGCTATTTCACTGTCCATGAGTTTGATTTTGGGATTGGGGATTCCGTTTGTTTTTTATGGCCTGTTTATGTCTAATGCCATTTGGGATTTTTCTTTATTGCTCATCACAGGAACTTTCCTGACCTTCATTTTTACGGCCTTGGCTTTTAACATCGCTTTATCCAACGAAAATAGAATTAAAGGGTTTGGATATGCCATTTTGTTATGGTTGTTTTTAGCCATTATTTACGACGGGGTCTTTTTAATGTCGCTTATCATTTTCTCAGATTATCCTTTGGATAAATTGTCTTTGGTGGGCACTATGTTGAATCCTATCGATTTGTCGCGAACCCTTATTTTACTAAAGCTCGACATTTCAGCATTGCTTGGTTATACCGGCGCCGTCTTCAAACAGTTTTTTGGTACCAGTTTAGGATTGATCGTATCCTTTGTGGCCTTGACTTTATGGGTGGTTTTGCCAGTGTTGAGAATAACCTCTAAGGCAAAGAAAAAAGATTTTTAATATTTAGATTATAAATGAATTCTGATAATTATCAATTCTAATAATGAATAGTATGCGTAAATTTGTAGTATGATCGCAACTCTTGCACATAAAATCACTGCCTTTGTATTGGTGTTTATATTATTCGCACATAATATCAATACCCTTGTGATTATTGGTGATTTTGTGGCAAATCAGGCGGTCATTGCAAAAAACTTCTGTATTCAAAAAGATAATCAACAAGGCTGTAACGGAAAATGCCAGTTGACCAAACAGATTGTTGAGGCTACACCAGATTCCAATACAGACTTACCAGCTCAAGAGACCAGACGTATGTCTTTAGATGTCTTTTGCCTTTTTGATATTGAGGGAGTAGAAACTCCAAATAATAGTATCGCAGCAATCCAAAACAACTCTTTTGGATATCTACAACGTGTTATTATTCAGTATCAAGACATCGATACGCCTCCTCCCAATTTTAGTTAGTTTTTCGAACAATAAACCTCATGGTTTTTCCTTTTTCCTGGCTTATTTAATTAAGTGAGCAAAAGGTGCTTGCACGTATTTCAAACTCAAAAACGACTAAAAATGAAACTAAAATATATTATTCCAATTCTGTTTATCTCTTTATTTACATTGTCATGTTCAACCAATGACGATTCAGATGAAGTCTTAAACGAAGTAGAAGGTCTTAAAAAAGTTCAAGATCTGACTAATGACACCCATACCCTCGAATTATTCAATACGATCGGGAATTTCAAAACGGGTTATAATGCCATCAGTATTAGAGTAATGGACAATGCTACTAAAAATTTTGTAGAGAATGCATCTTTATCATGGATGCCCATGATGAAAATGGCAACGATGGATCATTCCTGTCCAAAATCAGAAATTTCAAAAGCGGTTGGTAAAGCCACTGTTTATGATGGATTTATCATTTATCAAATGGCCAATTTGGATGGTTCAGGATGGGCTTTGAAGATTGATTACTCAATTAATGGGGTCGCTTATTCTGCAAGTTCTGATATTGTCGTGATACAAAATGATAACCAAAACGTAACCAGTTTTATGGGTGAAGATGGTTCGAAATATGTAGTGGCTTTGATAGAGCCTAAAACTCCTAAAATTGCGGTCAATAAAATGAAAGTTGGCTTGTTTAAGATGAAAACGATGATGTCTTTTCCTAGTGTTCCAGACTTTAAAATCACCTTGGATCCACGCATGCCAGGAATGGGCAATCACAGTTCGCCAAACAATAAGGATTTGACTTATAATGCTGCCGACAAAATGTATGATGGCGACTTATCCCTGACGATGTCAGGATACTGGGTGCTCAATCTGAAATTGTTAAATAGTGCTGGCGACATCCTTAA
>JBARDR010000085.1:0-11689 GCA_049795335.1 Gelidibacter sp.
GGGTTAACGTCCTCCAAATCATTAAGTGTATTCCAGATAGGATCTGAAACTGGCACACAAATGATTTTTTCATCATTGCCTTTTTCGTCTGCCATGTGAAAAACCCCAATAGGTTTTACTTCCATAACACACATTGGAAAAGTTGGTTCTGTTCCCAATACCAAAACGTCTAATGGATCACCATCCAAAGCAAAGGTTTCCGGAATGAAGCCATAATCGGCCGGATACATCATAGACGAAAACAACAAACGATCAAAACGAATTTTCTTCAAATCAAAATCGTATTCGTATTTGTTACGGCTTCCTTTTGGTATTTCAATCAATACGTCAAATGTGGTTTTTCCTTTAGGACTCATGTTGTGGTTTATTTTTAGTAGCCTTTTTATTAGTGGCTTATGTTATATACTTTATGCTTTTTTGGGCGTGCAAAGATACGGAACTCTTTGTGATTTGCAATTTTATGCAACTCTTAATTTTTTGGGGAACCTTGAAGTTTCTACAAAAGTTTAACATCATCCTTAACTACGGCTTTGGAATAGGTTATTAATTCAAGGAAAAATAAAGTTTTGAAATCAGATACCTCACCTCAAAAGAAATATTAGAAAACTATATGGCTTGGAACTCAAAACTTCAAACCACCTCGTTTATAGTGGGATACACTATTGTTTAAAATTTGCATTTGGATAAAAACCTAAAAAAGTTTGATTTAATCTCTACATTAGCTACCTAACCATCTTACTTTGAAACAGAGAGTTAAAAATAGAAACCTGATGAATAAAAATGTATTATTTACGCTGCTGTTAATGGGCACCATCCTCATGTCGAGCTGTGGCTCAAAAGATGATGAATGTACAAAAACCCTAGAAATCACTCATTATGCCTTTGAAAACAATAAATTTAAGCCCTATTTTGTTATGGAAGAAGTCTCCTGCGACTTTGTTGCTGAAGATATGGGACCACCTGCATTGAAAAATTTTTCTTATGAGGTACTCAATTTCATTTTTATTCCGGATACCGGCAATAAAACGTCACGTCTGAAATTTGAGATCAAACTTAATAATCCAAATAATTATGCTGTAGAAGGTTTAGCTTATATAACCCTGCGTGCCGCCGACGACGACTTTGAATATACCGGCACCTATTCTAATTTGGCTTCTGTGCCATGTTATAAAATTTCTGCCAACTCAAGTTGCACTTTGACCTATGACGTTGAATCTCCCTATAATCCCAATGTGGGAGCCCCAGAATCGATGGGGGTTGTGAAGGTAGAATATTATGTGGCCAATTAATCTACACATCTGATTTCTCACTGAAATTATTTTGATTTGCTTTTCGAACAAACAGAATGCAAAAAAAAAGATTCACAGGACATCCATAATATTTTTAAGAAATTCAAGGAGTTCCTAAAATTTTAGATTTAAAAATTAAACCCAAAAGTCCCGGTTACCCCAAAATTTCGTGCGTCTGGATTTTCAAAATAATTGCCTCTAAAGTTAAAGTCGATGCGGAATACTTTAAAGATGTTCCCCACGCCAAAGCTGTATTCATAATATACTTTATCAGAAGGTGCCAAATAGGTCAATCCCGAAGCATTTAAATCTCTATTAGCTTGCGAAACATCTCCCCAAACACCTCGAATTCCGACAATCTCACGAAGATTGTATTTGCGTAAAAACGGAATTCTTGAGAAGAAACGGCCATTAAAGTTATGTTCTAAATGTAAGGAAGCGTAGGTATCGGTCACGAATTCATAATAATCCAATTGTGAGAAGCTATTATAAATAGAAAAATACGATTGGTTACCAGGCACAACGTTCAAAAGTCCTAAAGGCACTTCGCCAAAAGTCTTCCCTGCCTCAAGTGTGGTGGTCAATCGTCCAAATCCTCCTACATGCCAAGGTTGGATATAGGAAAACTGAACTTTCGTATAATCAAAATCACTATTGAAAATTGCTTTATCTCCATGAGTAACCTGCGCAAACAAACTAGGATAGCCATCATTGGCATGACGACGCTCCACACCAAAACCAGTCATTTTTCGTCCTGGAAAATAAGCGACAGAAAACGCATTTTCATATTGTTTGACTTCCGATGCGGTGGTCGTATGTGTAGCATCCGTATAATAATCCAAACTAAAGGTATCTGATGCCGAACTTAAGGTCCTGTAGGTCCCACTTATTCTAAACTCCAAATTTCTTACCGGCTCCAATTCTACTGCCATTGTAGTCAAATTAACATTAGTCAACTTATCGTTGGTACTGGTTCCTATAATGGAAGAGGATGCAAAACTGCGTCCTAAAATGTCAGTAGAAGCCGTTAAATTGACTCCAATCTGTTCCACATCACGCCTATTTCCAGCAGAGAGGATGAAGCGGTTCTTTTTATCAATCAGCCATTTTCCTGAAATGCCATATTTGACTTTATCATCCCTAAATCCATAAGCCAAAAAGCCTTCCAAACGCCATAGATCGTTAGGTCCAAAATAAGTTCTACCCCCCGTTCTGACACGGATCCCTTCCACTTCATTGTAGCCAAACGTGGAGAAAATGGGTCCATAATCAAAATTAATATCTGAAAACTCAATATAGCCAGACCCCAAAATACTTCCCAAATTATAAAGTCGCTTGAATTTCTTTACTGTTTTCAGCGTGTCCAACATCTTATAGACGCCCTTTTCGTCTTGACTTAGAGATTCCATTCGGTTTTGTTCCCAAAACGCATCATCCCGATTATAAACGTCTTCATTATAGCTGTACACTTCATTGCTATAAAACTTTTCTTCCTTAGGAATATCAAATTCATAATTATCATAAAGCGTCGTGCGTTTACCATAAACCCCGCGTGACTTCTCCTTTTTGTTGAAGGCAAAATCAGACATAAAATAATCGCGTTTGATCAAGAATATAGAATCACTTAAGACCTCAAAATCCTGCTCAATATAGATTTCCTTAACCCAGTTGATATTGGCACTTTTGGAAGCCTGCAGATTAATTTCCTTTATGGCATAAGTGGTATCGTTGACCCAAAAATCGCCTTTAAAGGTCAATTCATTTTTTCGTCGCGGATAGTAAATGATATTATAGCACCATTTATTTTCGATGAAGGCACTATCGGAAAGCACATAATTATAGGTGTTGATACCGGTTTTAGATAACGGACTCACGAAACTTTTATCAAAAAACTTGAGATAATTATCGTAAATATCAAAATCAGAATACAGATCATCCACAAAATCAATAATGATCTGATTATTGCTAAAACCTGAGTTTTTATTTCCCTTTAAATCTTCCTTTTCCTTTTTCTTCAGATTGTCACCATACACTTTGCTTCGCGCTTCATTGATGAAAATGGGCAAATAGGTTTTTCCGGTCACTTTACTGGTGTCCACCTGATTAAAGACAAACTCCATTCCCCTAAACAACTTACTTTTAATTAAGGCGCTGTCGATGGTATTGATATCAAACTCTACTTTTTCGTATTTGTCGTATTGGTATTGCTTGAATTGGCGCAATCCGTTTTGGCGTTTGCGCTCCCAAATTTTCTTTAAGATGGCAATGGCAGGGTTTTCACTTTCTTTTTTAGATTGCCTTCCAGTGACAATATAAACTTCGTCCAATTGGCCAGCCGCTTCTTTTAAGATGAGTCTCATCTCATAGGTGACTTTCTTTGTCAATGGAATTTCCAAAGTTTCATAACCAATAAAAGAGATGATAAGGGCATCATAAGTATTGGTTGATTCCAAATAAAACTTCCCTTCCTCGTTGGTAATCGTACCTACGGTTGAACCTTTAAACAGCACATTGGCATAGGCTACGGAAACATTATTTTCATCATAAACATACCCGCTAACTTTCGTTTGGGCGTAGGCGGAACAGATTCCGCAGAAAAAAAGTAGGAAACGTAGATATAGGTTCATAAGACAAAAAACTTCATCAACTCAAAGGCCGATGAAGTTATGATAACACAATCCCGATAGCTATCGGGAGCGATTTATTTATATAATACTTTTTTAACCGCTTTAACCACCTCATCACTATTAGGCAACCATTCTTTAAAAAGCTCTGGCGAATATGGTGCAGGTGTATCTGCTGTATTAATTTTCACAACAGGCGCATCTAAGTAATCAAAAGCTTCAGACTGTACAATATAGGTTATTTCGGTAGAAATGTTTCCAAAAGGCCACGCTTCTTCCAAAATCACCAATCTGTTGGTTTTCTTAACCGATTTCAAAATTGTTTCTTTATCCAACGGACGGATGGTTCTCAAGTCGATGATTTCACATGAAATCCCTTCTTTCGCCAATTCGTCAGCTGCCTTGTAAGCCTCTTTTATAATTTTACCAAAAGAAACGATGGTCACATCTGTACCTTCACGCTTAACTTCCGCAACGCCTAATGGAATGGTGTATTCGCCCTCAGGCACCTCACCTTTATCGCCATACATTTGCTCACTTTCCATAAAAATAACAGGATCGTCATCACGAATGGCTGATTTTAAAAGTCCTTTGGCATCATAAACACTAGATGGCACCACTACTTTTAATCCAGGAGTGTTGGCAAACCAATTTTCAAAAGCTTGCGAGTGGGTTGCCCCTAACTGACCTGCAGAAGCTGTTGGACCTCTAAAAACGATCGGACATTTAAACTGTCCACCTGACATTTGTCTGATTTTGGCAGCGTTGTTTATAATTTGATCAATCCCAACCAAACAGAAGTTAAACGTCATATATTCTACAATCGGACGGCAACCGGTCATGGTCGAACCGATAGCTATCCCAGCAAAACCAAGTTCTGCAATAGGTGTATCAATGACACGCTTGTCTCCAAACTCGTCTAACATCCCTTTTGATGCTTTATAAGCGCCATTATATTCAGCAACCTCTTCACCCATCAAATAAATGCTCTCATCACGACGCATTTCTTCGCTCATCGCTTCACAGATAGCTTCTCTAAATTGAATTGTCTTCATTTCATTTCAAAATTTAAATCGATTAGCAAAAGTAAGAATAAAACGAAAACTAAATCGAAAAGAATAATTTAAAATTTATTATGCACGCATAGCAAATATGTCGTCTAAAATAATTAACTTCGTATCCTCTTCAATAGAAGTGAGTTTACAGTGCAATTTGCGGTTTTAGTTTGATAAAGCTTCAAATTCCCAAAAAACTAATAATATTATAAATTATAAAAGCATGAAAATACTTGTATGTATTAGCCACGTACCTGATACGACTTCAAAAATTAATTTTACGGATGGCGACACTAAACTCGATACGAACGGTGTGCAATTTGTGATCAACCCAAATGACGAATTTGGCTTGACCCGCGCCATGTGGTTTAAAGAAAAACAAGGCGCCACTGTTGCCGTTGTTAACGTTGGTGGCCCAGAAACAGAGCCTACCTTGCGCAAAGCATTAGCTATTGGTGCCGATAGCGCCATTCGTGTGAACGCTGCCGCTACCGATGGTTTTGCCGTGGCCAAACAATTGGCCAATGTGGTTAAAGCTGGTGGTTATGACCTCATCATAGCGGGTCGTGAGTCTATTGACTATAACGGCGGAATGGTTCCTGGAATGTTGGCAGAATTGATAGGCGCCAACTTTGTTACCAATTGCATTAGCCTTGAAGTAGACGGCACAAATGCGAAAGTTATGAGAGAAATTGATGGAGGAAAAGAAACGGTTTCTACTACTTTACCGCTGGTTATCGGTGGTCAAAAAGGATTGGTGGAAGAAAGCGATTTGCGCATTCCAAACATGAGAGGAATTATGATGGCGCGACAAAAACCACTAAGTGTTGTTGAACCTGTTGCTGCAACTAAAGAAACATCAACACTTAAATTCGAAAAACCAGAACCAAGAGGCGCCGTGAAAATGATTTCTCCTGACAATCTGGATGAATTGATTCGCCTGCTTCATAATGAAGCCAAAGTAATATAAATTCCAATAATCAAGCACCAAATTTTAACAATTGGAATTTTTAATTTGAAAATTTAGAAAAATATGTCAGTTTTAGTATATACAGAATCAGAAGGAGGAAAACTCAAGAAGATCGCTTTTGAAGTGGCTTCTTACGCAAAAGCCGTTGCTGACCAAATGGGAACAACGGTAACAGCAATCACCATCAATGCCGATGACGTTTCAGAATTGGGAATTTACGGAGTTGATAAGGTATTAAAAGTAAAAGATTCAAAATTGGATGCTTTTAATGCGAAAACCTATGCCAACATCATCAAACAGGCTGCCGAGAAAGAAGGCACGAAAGTGGTCGTGGTAAGCTCAAGTGAAGACAGTAAATATTTAGCGCCAATTTTGGCCGTAGGATTGGATGCAGGTTACGCTTCCAACGTGGTTGAAGCGCCAACAAGCGCATCGCCATTTACCGTAAAACGTAACGCTTTTACTAATAAAGCATTTGTTTTTTCAACCATTGACACCGATGTAAAAATTGTTGGAGTTTCGAAAAACACGTTTGGTTTAAAAGAAAAATCAGCCAGTGCAACGCCTGAAGATTTTTCACCATCCATTCCAGAAAATGGTGTTCATGTGGATTCGGTTGACAAAGCAACCAACACAGTAACCATCGCAGATGCTGAAATTGTGGTCTCTGGTGGTCGCGGATTAAAAGGTCCTGAAAACTGGGAAATGATTGAGGATCTAGCAAAAGTTTTAGGTGCGGCAACAGCCTGTTCCAAACCAGTTTCGGATTTGGGTTGGAGACCTCATGGCGAACACGTGGGACAAACAGGAAAACCTGTAGCGGCCAATTTATATATTGCCATCGGTATTTCTGGAGCTATCCAACATTTAGCGGGAATCAACGCTTCTAAAGTAAAAGTAGTCATCAACACCGATCCTGAAGCGCCATTTTTTAAGGCGGCAGACTACGGTATCGTTGGCGATGCCTTTGAAGTGGTTCCAAAACTTACAGAAAAATTGAAGGAATTTAAAGCTCAAAACGCTTAAATTCCTTAACTTGTAACAGCAACGCGACTGTTACATCAATAGTTGCCATAAATACATGACTAAAATCTAAAAAAGGTTTCATGTATTTGTGGCAAAATTGTTCAAAATTCTTTTTTTGTTTAGGGAACTTCCCAAAAAATATGATGATCACAGTTGGTAAAGTCCTAATTTAAACTGTTATTTGCCTTTTATTTTATATGAGTTTAGTCCGATTGAACATAAAGGGAATATCCTATAGCCAAACACAAAATGGAGCATATGCCTTGATATTAAATGAGGTTGATGGCGACCGCAAACTCCCCATTGTTATTGGTGCATTTGAGGCACAATCCATTGCCATCGCTCTTGAAAAAGAAATCCGCCCACCACGTCCGTTGACCCATGATCTTTTTAAAAATTTTGCTGACCGATTTGACATTATTGTCAAACAAGTCATCATTCATAAATTGGTTGATGGTGTTTTTTACTCCAGCTTAATCTGCGAACGCGACAAAATTGAAGAAATCATTGATGCGCGTACGAGTGATGCGATTGCGTTGGCATTGCGTTTTCAAGCCCCTATTTTCACCTATAAAAACATTTTGGACAAAGCAGGCATCTATCTTAAAGTCAATCCACATAAAGAAGACGAACAACAGGACAGCATTCTTTTGGATGATTTAGTTGCCGATGAAATAGAATCCACCATTCAAGATAGTTACAAAAACAAAACGCTTGAAGACCTCAACACCCTTTTGGAGCAAGCCGTAGAAAATGAAGACTATGAGGCGGCTGCTAAAATCAGAGACGAAATCTCTAAACGCTAAACGAACTATCAGATGAGACATTTTTTTTTAGCTTTTACAGCTATTTTTTTTGGAATAACAACAATAATAGCACAAAGCATAGAAAAGAAATGGCAGATTGAAGCTGTTCAAAATGATGAAGGTGTCTACCTATATGACGTCAATCCTAAAACTGATGTTCTTAACCTTAAGGACGGTGAATTCAGCTTCTATCTCAAAGCAAAAGATAGTAGTGAAACCAAAGGAAACTACATTGCTCAAAATAAATTACTGGTATTATACTATGATACCCCTTCTGAAGATGTCCAACGTTTTAAGATTCAAACTTTAACAGATTCGACGCTTATCCTTCAGAAAAAGGACATCCATTATATTTTCTCAAAACCAACAGACAGCGATTTAGCGGCTGCACCTGCTGTTACAAGCGGCATCACACCAAGTGAAGGCTTTACAACTAACAGCTTGCTGCGCGGTGCTTTAGGTATGTTTGTACTGCTTTTGATCTCGTATCTTTTGAGCGTCAACAGGAAAGCTATCAACTGGCAAACCATAGGTTTAGGACTTGCCGCGCAATTGCTTTTGGCCATTGGGGTTTTAAAAATTCCATTCGTACAAAAAACTTTTGAGATTGTTGGGAAGATGTTCGTCAAAGTCTTGGAGTTTACCCAGGCCGGAAGTCAGTTCTTACTCGGCGGAATGATGGACATCGACAGCTTCGGGTTTATATTTTTATTTCAAGTATTACCAACTATTATTTTCTTTTCGGCGTTGACCTCCCTATTATTTTATTTAGGTGTCATTCAAAAAGTAGTGGCAGGCATGGCTTGGGTGTTGACCAAACTCTTAAAGATTTCAGGTGCTGAGAGCTTAAGTGTTGCTGGTAATATTTTCCTAGGACAAACAGAAGCGCCTTTAATGATCAAAGCATATCTGGAAAAGATGAGCAAATCTGAAATCCTTTTGGTGATGATTGGCGGAATGGCCACTGTTGCTGGTGGCGTATTAGCCGCCTATATCGGATTTCTGGGTGGCGAGGATGAAGCTCTGAAGCTATTTTACGCGAAGCATTTATTGACGGCATCTGTTATGGCAGCTCCTGGCGCTATTGTAATTTCAAAAATGTTATATCCACAACAACAGGAAATCGATTCGAACGTTGAGGTTACACAAGATAATATTGGCTCTAATATTTTAGATGCTATTGCAAACGGAACAACCGAAGGTTTGAAATTGGCAGCCAATGTGGGTGCCATGCTTTTGGTTTTTATCGCTTTTATTGCGATGATCAATTACGGCTTTGGCAAAATCGGCGGTGTAACTGGTTTAAATGGCTGGATTGCAACTAATACGCCTTATGCCGCACTTTCGTTAGAGTTCATTTTAGGCTATACCTTCTCCCCTTTAATGTGGCTTATTGGTGTTGCCAAGGAAGACATGGCATTGATGGGACAATTGCTCGGCATCAAACTAGCGGCAAGCGAATTTGTAGGTTATATTCAATTAGCAGAACTTAAAAATGTAGCGAATGTGACCCATTTGAAATTTGAGAAATCAGTTATCATGGCCACTTATATGCTCTGTGGATTTGCGAATTTTGCCTCGATCGGGATTCAAATTGGAGGGATCGGCTCTTTAGCACCAGGACAACGTAAAACTTTATCTGAATTTGGAATGAAAGCCTTGATCGGTGGAACGATTGCTTCATTATTGTCTGCAACTATTGCGGGAATGATTATCGGGTAACAAATTCTTGTAAAGACAGGAATCTTATAGACATCAATGCTTTCATTAGTTTATATTTAAATTTAATCACCTTTAATATCAAGGCTCGTTACTATGCATAATTTTAACTTTAGCACTTATTTCGAGAAGTTACTAACTTTCTTTAATTTTGCTTATATCAAATTTCAATATAAATAAATCAGATTCCTGCCCTCGCAGGAATGTAGGACTATGAAACAATATCACGACCTTGTACGACATGTATTAGATAATGGCACTCAAAAAGGAGACCGCACAGGAACAGGTACTAAAAGCGTTTTTGGTTACCAAATGCGTTTTGACCTGAGCGAAGGTTTTCCTATGGTTACGACCAAAAAACTTCATTTAAAATCTATTATTTACGAATTACTGTGGTTCTTAAAAGGCGATACAAATATTAAATACCTCAACGAAAATGGGGTTCGCATTTGGAATGAATGGGCAGATGAAAATGGCGATTTAGGTCCTGTTTATGGACATCAATGGCGCAACTGGAACGACGATGAGATTGATCAGATTAAAGATGTTGTAGAAACGCTTAAAAATAATCCCAATAGCCGACGCATGTTGGTTTCTGCATGGAACCCTTCAGTATTACCGGATACTTCAAAATCATTTTCAGAGAATGTTGCTAACGGCAAAGCAGCACTTCCACCTTGCCACGCATTTTTCCAATTTTATGTGGCCGATGGAAAACTATCCTGCCAATTGTACCAACGCAGCGCCGACATCTTTTTAGGTGTTCCTTTTAATATTGGCTCTTACGCTCTGTTTACGATGATGATGGCGCAAGTTTGTGGCTATGAATCAGGTGATTTTATCCACACCTTTGGCGATGCTCATATTTACAATAATCACATGGAGCAATTGGAACTGCAACTTTCAAGAGAGGTCAGACCACTTCCAAAAATGATTATAAATCCTGAAGTCAAAGATATCTTCGATTTTAAATTTGAAGATTTCACTTTGGAAGATTACAATCCGCATGCGCATATTAAAGGAATTGTAGCTATTTAAAACAAGCAACATTAACTTTATGACCCTATAGAAAAAGCGTTCTCCATTAGGAAAACGCTTTTTTTATATGAAGCAAAAGATATATGACAGATTCCTAACTGCATTTTCTCCTCCAAATTCGTTAGCAACATAAGCCTCGGCATGCGAATCATTTACAAAAGTTTCATCCTCAAAATATCTAAACTTATAAGAGTCACTTTTCGCTCCATCAACAGTTCCTTTAAATGTTCAAATGAAAGACAGCTAATATTATTGTAATGACAACATTTAACCTTACTTCCCATTGACTTTCCACACATTTACCTTTATATCCTTTTCGGAAGACGGATCTTTCAAAGAACAGATGTTTGCATTACTGATTTCATCAAAAAAAGCTAACTTTACATCAAACTTCAATATTATGTTTGGAAAAAAGAAGCTGGTCGACAAAATCGACAAAGAGCAGTTGCAACTTATTGAAAATGCGCAACGACGCATCAAGCAAAAAAAACGCTTGTACTACCATTTTGTCATTTTCTTAATCGGCGCCATCTTCCTCATCATTTTAAATACCGTCATTGGCATAGGGGAACAAACTAAAATATTAGGATTGGATTGGTTTGTATTTGCCATTTTAGCTTGGTTATTCCTTTTCGTCTTTCATCTATTCAATGTATTTGTGACGCATAAATTTATGGGCAAATCTTGGGAAGAAGCACAACTACACAAACTAGTTAGCAAACAAAAAGAACGTATTTCGCAACTTCAGGCCGAAGTGGAAAAAACACCTCCTGTGGCAACATCTGCAATGATTGAAAAAAAAACGAAAGTTCATAAAAACTTAACGCTTATAGTCGCTGCCGCAGAAAATGATGTCATCGGCAAAGACAACCAATTAATTTGGCATTTGAGTGACGATCTCAAACGTTTTAAAAATTTGACCTCAAATCATTGTATGATTATGGGCAGAAAGACCTTTGAAAGCTTTGGCAAGCCACTTCCTAACCGAACACATATTATAATTACGCGGCAACAAAATTATCCAGTTCCAAGCGGCGTGATTTTAGTTCATAATTTAGAAGACGCATTAATCGCTGCACAAAATGACACTCAACCTTTTATCATCGGTGGTGGCGAAATCTACAAAGAGGCCATGGATTATGCTGATAAAATAGAACTGACC
>JBARDR010000086.1:0-2297 GCA_049795335.1 Gelidibacter sp.
GTTTTTGACTTTTTCAGTTTTTACTTCTTGTATCAAAGAAGATATTAAAAACCACGAAAAAGAGTTGTTAAGTTTCATATTTGAGAGTGTAAACAATCCGGATTATCTACAAAATGATATAAATGGAGTTATTGAAGGATCTACCATACGGCTATTTCTTCCTGAAAACGTTGAATTGACCAACCTAGTGGCAAGCTTTGAATTTCTGGGGGAAAGGGTTTATCTTAATGGAGTTGAGCAATTATCAGGAATTACCGAAAATGATTATAACCAAGAGCTTTATTATGAAATAAAGGCTGAAAATGGAACCATTATCTCTTACCAACTCGTTGTAGAGTATTTGCAATTCACGACTTTTTCTTTCAAAATGGAAGAAAATGTCGGGTTAAGTAGCGATTCTGAGTTGAGTCTGTCAGGAGATACGCTCCATGTCAAAATAAGGACTGAAAGCAGAAAACTTATAGCTTCCTTTGAAACCAATGCCAAAAATATTGAAGTTGATAATAAACTTCAAATAAGTTCAGTTACAGAGAATGACTTTTCCCAGCCCATCACTTATTTATTGAGCTATGATGAGGGAATTATAAAAGAATTTGTGGTTGTAGTGGAGTGGCAAGCTACCTTTCCACAGTTCATCATTGAAACTGAGGGCTCAATGCCTATAGTGTCTAAAGATAATTATTTGCAGGCAAAACTTACAATTGATGGTGCAGGAATTTATGAGGATTTTGAGGCCACTACAGAGATTAGAGGAAGAGGAAATAGTACATGGGGTCGTCCAAAGAAACCATACCGTATAAAATTAAATAAAAAGGCTTCTATCTTAGGATTGAAGGAAGCTAAAAACTGGGTTCTTTTGGCCAATCACTTTGATGAAACATTGATGCTTAATGCTGTAGGTATGAAGATTGGAAGCCAGCTAGGAATGAAATATACAAATAATATCATTCCAGTAGAGTTGACAATTAATGGAGAGTTTCTTGGTAATTATATGCTTACGGAGCAGATTGAGGTAGATGGAAATAGGGTAAATGTTAAAAAGGACGGGCAGTTATTAGAAATGGATACTTATTTTGATGAGGATTGGAAATTTAAATCTGGCGCTTACAATTTACCTATGCAAATAAAATATCCCAAGCTTGATGATTATAGTTCAGTAGATGCTGAGAATGAACTTGTTCAAATAAAGTCTGAATTTGAAGATTTTGAAAATAGAGTGTTCTCATTGAGTTTTCCAAACACAGGTTACTTAGATATGTTTGATCAAGAGGCATTTGTAAATTACTTGATCGTTTATATGCTCACTGCTAACGGTGAAATAAATCATCCAAAAAGCACGTTTTTACATAAGGAAAAAGGCGGAAAATATGCTCTGGGGCCGATTTGGGACTTTGATTGGGCTTTTGCTTTTGATGGAGTTGGAAAACATTTCAATAATCCAAATACGCCTTTGTTTTGGGATAATGATAGTGCCATAGGGACTATCTTTTTCAAAAAATTATTAACTGATCCTTCCACAAAGCAGTTGTTAATGAATAAGTGGTCAGATTTTAAATCTAGGCATCTCCCGGAACTTATAGTCTATATAGATGATTATGCCGGATTAATTAAAACTTCTCAAAAAAGGGATCGTGAAAGATGGGACATTGGAAGTGTTAACTTTGAAGGAGATGTTATGGAACTCAAAAACTGGGTTAATAACAGAGCCAATTTCTTGGATGGATATATTTCAGGATTGTGATGAATTTTTAATATTTAGTCACAAATTGGTATTAATTAAGAGAAACCCAAAATTCAGAATATTAATTTTATTTAAATTAACCTTGATAGCCATTTGGTATCAAGGTTTTTTGTTTTCGCCGTTTTTTTACTGCTCATCTAATATAAGGTAATACCCAAACTTGCCTTCTTCACTGAAAGGAAGGTTCAATATACATCTAACACCTTTATGTGGAGGTTCTATAAACTAATGAGTAGGAATTCATAAAATTTTCTAGTGCTACACTAGAATTTCTTCAGTATTCTTTTAACATTTCAATTTTATTTCCAAATTTTTTAATCTCTACTTTGTATATTAGTAGGATATTATGGTTTTTTTATGCATTTACAAACCGACGATTCTGTTTGTAAATATTAATCTAAACTATTCTGAATTTATTTATGGATATGGCATTAAATAAAGAAGAGCGTGAACATAAAATTCCAAATAAGAAATTGATTTAAAAACAGCTTACCAACTCTTTCTAAAAAAAATAATATCCGTCAGTTTCCATTAAGGATATAATGGAGGCTAGCAA
>JBARDR010000087.1:0-6273 GCA_049795335.1 Gelidibacter sp.
ACCTTATGGCGTAGCGCCTGTACCCGATGCGATTGCACCAAAATACACCACAGGTCGCTATATTGGAACGTCAAAAGAAAGTACTGATCCGGGCTATTATTGGGTAAATACCTATGATTTGCCAAGCCGAACCTTATACACCTTGCCGGCGTTAACGGTGCACGAAGCCGTTCCTGGACATCACTTGCAAACCAGTTTGAATAATGAATTGGGAGATAGTATTCCGAGGTTTCGAAAAAACTTGTATTTGTCAGCCTATGGCGAAGGTTGGGGTTTGTATTCTGAGTTTTTAGCGGATGAAATGGGTATGTACACTACGCCTTATGAGCAATTTGGCAAACTGACCTACGAAATGTGGCGCGCCTGCCGCTTGGTGGTCGATACTGGAATTCATGCCAAAGGATGGACGCGCAATCAAGTGGTTGACTATATGTCTTCAAATACGGCCTTGTCGTTACATGAGGTCAATACGGAAACCGATCGTTATATCTCTTGGCCAGGTCAAGCACTGTCTTATAAAATAGGGGAATTGAAAATTCGGGAACTGCGTCAAAAAGCAGAAAAAGAATTGGGTCCAAAATTTAATATCAGGGATTTCCATGAAATTATTTTAGAGCAGGGCACAGTGACTTTATCTATTATGGAGAAACGGGTTAACAATTATATTGAGAAAATTAAAACTATGGTAAATTGATTTTCTGAAAACAGAGAGCGTTTCTAAAGAGGCTTCGAATGGCTATTGAATTGGAGGCATTTTGCCTAAAGGGTTAAATATCCAGAGATAATTTTAGTTAAAAAAACAAGCTTAGACTTAAATAGGTTCAATAAAGATCGAAAATTTTGAATCAGTAAGCCCTTGATTGCGCGAGTTTCATCGTGTAAAAAAGAGTGTTGCCTTCATTAAACCTATCAAAATACCGTTGGTCGAAAATATTGCTGAGTATAATTTTATTTATTGAAATTTACCTCATCCCCAATGGTTAATAGCTCTAAGAATCATATTATTAACAATCTTAATCTGCGAATTATGGACTTACAAATTACTCATCAGAACAACTTATTTCAAGTTACAGGAACGCTTAATAAATTTAACGTACACCACTTTAAAAAAGAGTTTTCGAATATTTTTGACAAGCAAAATGCTTTGACAATCAACATCCAAAATGTAACAAGTATTGACCGTTACGGGGTGAACGCTTTAGCACAACTGCATAATGAAGCACTTGTTAAGGGTAAAAAACTTTCCTTTATAGGTATGGGATGTGATGATCTTTATGAGCATTTCAAATCTGAGGAATCCGTCGCCTGAATAGCAAGGTCTTACTTCAGTAACATGCATCAACCTATCGTAGTGTTTTCAACCAAGTTTAAATTCGGCATTAGCAGGGTCTATAATTCTACTAGGGTGTTATTATCAAGAGAAAGGATCAATTCTGTCTTCGATTTTTGATAGATCCTAATGCCATAAAAAGCACGCCTTTATGACTACTGATAAAGGCGTGCTTTTTGTGTTGATTTGCTAGCCGATTGACAGCCTTCGCTCCAACAAATTCAATAAGTACTTCTTAAAGTGCGTTTTTTTGATGCTTATAAAATGCATCGGCCTGGAGTTGCATAAGTTCTCTAGCGCTTTTACGCTTGTATTGATAGAGTTCGTCTTCTTCAGCAATAGCATTGTAAACTTTGTTATTAATCGCTATATCTGTTTTGAGCAAGATATTGCGCTCATTTACTTTCTGCTCAACCCAGGTTTTAACAGCCGTTTCTGCATCTTCCAATTTGAAATCGTAAGTGCCCTTTGGGGATACTAACTTCGCGAAAATTGGAGACGTTTCTATCGCTAAAAACAATAGAAATATAAAGAAAGAGGGCAGCCAAGGCAAGCTGTCCAAAGCGGTAATTCGCGCCATTAAACCATCAAAACCATCAATAATAGGTTGTGAATTGGCAACTTTGGCGGTGTAATCATTCTGTAGTAGCAGCATTTGACTTTCAATAGCTTTGATTTTTTCTTGATTGGTAGTTTTTAATTGCTGCAATTCGGCCAAGGCAGCATCATGTTTATTTCGTTTTTCTTCATATACAGGGCCTTTTCCTAAACGTTGCGTTCCGGCGGTGCCTTCTGCTTCTGTGATATAAGTGGTGTAAAGTGCGTTGACTTCCGCTTCTTTAGTAGTGATTTGTGTTTCTAAAGTCGTGATATCGTTTTCTAAGACATTAATAGTTGGTGCAAACTGTTGCGCGATTTGATCCTTGTTGGCCAATGTCAAATCATTCTTCTGTTCCAATAATACTTGATTGATTTCCTTTTCAAAGATCTTTAGTTCTAAAGGTTTTGAAATAACGATAGCGATGATGATGGCCAAGATGATTCGCGGTAAAGCCTGGATTAACTCGTCTATAAAACTGTTTCTTTTTTTAATCGTAGAAACTATGAAGCGATCGAGATTAAAAATGAGCAATCCCCAAATCAAACCAAAACCCATGGCAATATATGCATTGTCAAAAACAGTGAAAAGTGCATAGCTTGCGGCAATAGTCGCCATAACGGCCGTAAAGAAAACGGTAGCGCCTATGCCGGCATATTTGTTTTGCTCGCCGTTGGAACATTGCTCCAGAATGTCAGTATCTGACCCAGAGCAAAGAATGAAAAAGTTTTTTAACATAACGTGATTTGATTTTTTGATTGACCCTTTGGATAAGCTCAGGACGGGCTGGTTATTAGAACGTTAAAGAGGCTAATTTGTTACATGGAATTATAAAAAAAAACCTCTCAGGTTTTTAAAACTTGGGAGGTCTGGTATAAAAGTTTAAAAAATATTAGTTTTCCGAACGTACAGGCTTGGTTGAGATATAAACTTTAGGTTGCTTTGTATTTTTGATGCAGACTTTTTTTGGGTACGGCTTTCACTGATTTTCACAGATAACATATTCCTTTCTGCAAGAACACCTTCCAGTTTTAAACAAAAAAGCCACAAATTCACAAATGTTTATAAAACTTTTTAGTGAATTCGTGGCTATTTAAACTCTGCGCCTCTGCGACTTTGCGAGAGACAAAAAACTTATTTACTCAATTCCGTGAAGTACTTATAAAACAAAGGAATGGTCGAAATACCTTTCAAGTAATTCCAAATCCCAAAATGCTCATTAGGTGAGTGGATCGCGTCACTGTCCAATCCGAAGCCCATTAAAATGGTTTTGCTTTTTAATTCTTGTTCAAAAAGGGCTACAATTGGAATGCTTCCTCCACTACGTTGTGGAATTGGCGTTTTTCCAAAAGTTTTTTCATAAGCTTTTGAAGCTGCTTGATATCCGATACTATCTATTGGAGTGACATAACCTTGTCCGCCATGATGTGGTTTTACTAAAACTGTCACACCTTTTGGGGCGAGGCTTTCAAAATGTTTCTTGAATAATTCTGTGATTTCCTCCCAATCTTGATTTGGGACCAATCGCATAGAGATTTTAGCAAAAGCCTTACTCGCGATAACCGTTTTGGCGCCTTCGCCTGTATAACCACCCCAAATGCCGTTGACATCTAAAGTTGGTCTAATAGAATTACGCTCGTTAGTGGTGTATCCTTTTTCGCCATAAACATCTTCAATGTCCAAAGCTTTTTTGTAATCTTCCAATGAAAATGGGGCTTTTGCCATTTGCGCGCGCTCTTCATCGGACAGGTTTTCGACTTTATCATAGAACCCAGGAATAGTCACGTGATTGTTTTCATCATGTAAAGATGCAATCATTTTAGTCAATACATTGATTGGGTTGGCCACCGCGCCACCGTATAAGCCAGAGTGTAAATCTCTATTTGGTCCAATAACTTCCACTTCAACATAGCTCAAGCCTCTTAAACCGGTAGTGATCGAAGGTGTGTCTTTAGAAATCATTCCCGTATCAGAAATTAAAATGACATCGTTTTTCAGTTTCTCTTGGTTCTTTTTTACAAATTTCGCAAGATTGACACTGCCCACTTCCTCTTCGCCCTCAATCATAAATTTGACATTACAAGGCAGTTGATTGGTGGAGGTCATGAATTCCATAGCTTTGACATGCATATACATCTGTCCTTTATCGTCACAAGCACCACGAGCGTAAATAGCGCCTTCTGGATGGCGTTCTGTTTTTTTAATGACCGGTTCAAAGGGAGGAGAAGTCCAAAGTTCGATTGGGTCTGCTGGCTGTACGTCATAATGGCCATAAACCAAAACCGTTGGCAGATCTTTATCGATTATTTTTTCGCCGTAAACAATTGGGTAGCCTTCAGTCTCACAGATCTCTACATGGTCGCATCCTGCTTCTTCAAGGCTTTTTTTGACTTCCTCCGCTGTTTTTAAAACATCGCTTTTAAATGATGAATCGGCGCTAACCGATGGAATCTTAAGAAGTTCCACAAGTTCATTTATAAATCGGTCTTTATTTTTTTCTACGTAACTGTCAATGTTTTGCATATCAAATATTTTATTGAATTTATTATGTGAGAAAAATATATAAAAATAGGATTTCTCAGGAAATCAAAAATACAAAAAAAGCCTCATTACTGAGGCTCTTCGGGCTACTAATTGGGGAAAGGGATTATTTAATAATTAATTTTTTGGTCAATTTTGTGGAGTTATTGTCAACTTTTATAATGTATACACCAGTGTTTAAATTAAGATTAAGTTTTCCTGAACCTAAAGTTCCATTTTGTAGACGTTTTCCCATAACGTCATAAATAACATATGAACTACCTGACAATCCCTCTGAAAACATAAGGTAGTCAGTTGTGGGATTGGGATACATTTTTAATGAGGTGAAGTCATGGGAATAGACTGATAAAGTTGCAGGATCAAAATTGAAAAGCTGTACACCGTCTATTCCACGGGCTGAGAATACCAGTTTATTGTCCCATAGATTGATTTCTTTTACATCTATTGGGTTTTCAGAAGTTGTAAATTGTGAAGCAACGCTTACGGTTCCTTCTAAAGTTCCATCAGTTACCCATAATTTAGCGCCGCTACCGTCATTCGCGGAGAAAAATAGACGACCCTCAAAACTTACAAAATCAGATGGTGATCCGTCACCAGCTGTATTAATGTCTTTTACCATTACTGTTGTAGTCCCGTCAAATTTCCAAAGTTCAACCCCATCGACGCCATTTGTTGCTGAAAAGTAAAGATTAGTTCCGTCTGAAAACAAATTCTCAATATTTGCATTACCTGTTGGATTTATCGTTGCAACCAAACTTGTTGTTATTCCGTTATAAACATACAATTGTTCACTGCTTCCATTTTCCGCAGAAAAATAAATATTTCCTTGAAATTCTGTGATGTATTGTGGATTACTATCGCCAGTAGGGTTGATGTCACTCAATTGTTTGGTTCCCGCTATTGTTCCATCAGTAACCCAAAGCTCATCATCGCCATTGGTACCATCGCCTTCAAAATAATAATTGCCATTTGAAGCTAAAAGGTAATTTCTTTTGGCTAAACTTAATGCAGCCAAAGGCGCCACACCATTGGAGTCTTCCATGCGTTTGTAAGTATTGGTGGCTGGATCTATGGTTAGGAGATATAATGAATTGCTTCCCCAACGGCCTTTAAGGATAATGGTTTCCACACCATTTAAAATCCCTGAAGTAAGGTTGTTCGGTTGTGAAAATGCAGTATCCGCAGGGTTTTCAACTTTGACAGGATTAGTGGCGTTTGTTGCTATGGAGGGATCATACATCCAAATTTGTACTGAGTTATCACCACCATTCATGACAAGATACAATTTGCCATTCGCCGTTATGAAATTATCTTGATTGGTGGTGCCTCCAGTAGTTCCAATAATAGAGGTAACGCGTTCAATTTTGCGTCCGTTACTTCTGTGGAGTTCGTTTCCGTAATTATTAATACCATCATCAAAGTAGGATTGAAAATAGACGTATCCGTCTAATTCTATAAAATAATTCGGATTGTCATTACTTCCTATTCGAGTGTTAAATGTGTTTAATGAAGAACCGTTCCAAACTTGGGTGTCTAACTCTCCATTACCTGAATTTCCTCTAAAAAAGATGTCATTATTCGAAGTAATAAAAATTCTATCGGGATTCCCGTCACCCGTCGGATTTATGCTAGCGAGCTGGTTAATTTGCCCTATTGAAAAAAATGGAAGTGCAAATGCAAAAATAAAATGTAGTTTTTTTTTCATAAATTTTTAATTTTGATCGTTAGTATTTAGTTGTGTTTATTTCGGCAATTGAGGGGTGTTTATTCTGCCTCGCGATGAGTTTAAGGTCTCTAGAAAAGC
>JBARDR010000088.1:0-5963 GCA_049795335.1 Gelidibacter sp.
CAAAATCGCAATTTCTAATTCGCAAATCGCAATTGGTTTCACTATTTTTGCGACATGGGAAGAAGAAATAAAAAACAAATCTTTGAGAATGTTCTGGTGGTTGATGCTGGAGCAAAAGGAAAATCAGTGGCAAAATCTCCGGATGGAGCGGTCATTTTTTTGCAAAATGTTGTTCCAGGAGATCTGGTAGATGTTGAAACTTTTAAGAAGCGCAAATCCTTTTATGAAGGAAAAGCCATAAAATTTCATGAATATTCAGACAAACGTGTGGCACCAAGATGCCAGCATTTTGGGGTTTGTGGCGGTTGCAAATGGCAAGATATGGGCTATGAGCACCAATTATACTTCAAGCAAAAAGAGGTTGAAAATAACCTGGTAAGAATTGGTCATTTAGAACTGCCTCCCCTAACTCCTATTTTAGGTTCTTCCAAAGATTATTTTTATCGAAACAAGATGGAGTTTTCATTTAGCGACAGCCGATGGTTAACTTTAGATGAAATTCGATCCACTGAAGATTTAGGTGATAAAAACGCCTTAGGTTTCCATATTCCTGGAATGTGGGATAAAATTCTTGACATTGAAAAATGCTGGTTGCAAGCTGATCCATCCAATGCGATTAGAAATGAAGTTAAAAAATTTTCAGTAAAACATGGTCTTGAGTTTTTCAACACGCGTAATCAAACCGGTTTTTTACGGACCATGATGCTGCGCACCTCTTCTACTGGAGATATCATGGTGCTTTTTCAGTTTTTTAAGGAAGATAAAGTAAATCGTGAATTATTATTGAATTATATAGGCGATAAATTCCCGGAAATAACCTCCTTGCAATACGTTATCAATGGTAAAGCGAATGATACTATTTATGATCAGGAGGTCATATGCTACAAAGGCGAAGACCATATCTTTGAGGAAATGGAAGGTTTGAAATTTAAAATCAATGCCAAATCTTTTTACCAAACCAATTCTGAGCAGGCCTACGAACTTTATAAAATTACCCGCGATTTTGCCGACCTTAAAGGCGACGAACTTGTGTACGATTTATATACGGGCACAGGAACCATTGCTCAATTTGTCGCTAAAAACGCAAAAAAAGTTATTGGTGTAGAATCTGTTCCTGATGCCATAACCGCTGCAAAGGAAAATGCACAATTAAATGGCATTGAAAACGTTGAGTTTTATGTGGGCGACATGAAAAATGTATTTAATGCCGATTTCATTAACCAACATGGACATCCCGATGTGATTATCACAGATCCACCGCGTGATGGCATGCATAAAGATGTCGTACAACAGATACTAAATATTGCTCCAGATAAAGTTGTTTATGTCAGTTGTAACAGCGCAACGCAAGCAAGGGATTTGGAGCTTATGAAAGACATTTATAAAGTGACTAAAGTGCAGCCAGTTGATATGTTTCCACAAACACACCACGTAGAAAATGTGGTGCTTTTGGAAAAAAGATAAAAAAATTGAAGATTAACGATTGAATATTGTTGATTTTTGATTTTGGACCACCAACTGCCTGCCCGTCAGCAGTTTTATCGAAGGTGGGAGACTGAAAACAAACACGAAATAACAGAACATTGAAATATAAAAACGCCCATAAGACCTTAAAAATTCTCCTTTCATTTCTCATTTTAGCTAGTCTATGGAGTTGTGAGCGTGACGATATTTGCGCTTCTACAACGCCAACTACACCGCATCTGATTATTCGTTTCTATAATATTGATGCTAGGGCTGAGACTAAAACAGTAAGACACTTGACTGTCAAAGCAGAAGACGATTTGAAGAACATTGTATTTGATAGGACTACAGACTCCATCGTATTACCTTTAAGATTGGATGCTTTGGACATTAATAACACGACAAAATTCCTGTTAATCAGAGATTCCGATTCGATTCCACTTGCCAATACGGATATTATCGAAGTCACTTATACACCTGAACTTATTTATGTTTCCAGGGCATGTGGCTATAAAACCATTTTTAATGACCTTAGTGCAACTCGTGAAACTGACGCAAGCAACTGGATAATAGAGGTCGAAGTTATTAACACCACCATAAACAATGAAAATGCAGCACAGATCAATATTTATCATTAACCTGATGCTCTTGATGGTGTTGCCCTTAACATCATTTGCTCAGAAAAACCAGGAAGATAATCTTAATGACACCATTGTGGTCAAACAAAAATACGGTTTGCGTTTAGGTGGCGATGTAGGCAAATTGGCGCGCTCTCTTATTGATGATGACTACAAGGGTTTTGAAATTTCAGGCGATTACCGATTGACACAAAAGCTATATTTGGCAGGAGAATTAGGAACAGAACAACGAACTTTAAGAAATGATTATTTAGATGTGACCGCTAAAGGCAGCTACTTTAAAGCCGGAATAGATTATAATATGTACAGAAACTGGCTCGATATGGAAAACCTTATTTATACAGGTTTGAGAGTTGGCGCCAGCACCTTTAATCAAAATCTGAACAGTTATACGGTTTACACGACCGATCAATATTACCCGCCTTTCACATCTTCAGATTTACAGGAATTCAAAGGTTTATCAGCAATTTGGATAGAATTGGCTATTGGCATCAAGGCAGAAGTCCTTACCAATCTTTTTGTGGGGTTTAATGTCCAAATTAAAGGTTTGATAGCCGAAGATCAACCCAGCAATTTTGAAAATTTATATATCCCAGGATTTAACAGAACCTTTGATAGTGGCCAGTTTGGTTTCGGATTTGGTTATAATGTCTCCTATTTGATCCCTATTTTTAAGAAAAACAAAAAAATAACTGTCGCCGAATAATTCCTGTACTTTCACATCGATTTATTCAGAAATTTAATTAACTTTTGCATATTAATCATAGGATATGCACCAAGATGAAATTGCCGATTTATTAGAAGAAAAGTATCACACGCTTCTCGATTGGCTAGAAAAACAAGAGAATGATAAATGGACTTTGGGGCCTGAAAACAAGTGGACTACAGGTCAGCACGTCTTGCATCTTTTAAAAACTATCAAACCTTTAAACGATGTTTTGAGTATGCCACGTTTTTTGTTCAAATACACTTTAGGAACAACCACGGCCAAGATACGAGATTATGAGACCATTGTAAACAGCTATCTAGTACAATTGGAAGAATTTAAAAAGAATTCAACCAATCCTCCCAAAAAATTAAAAGTTCCAACACTTCACGATAAGCACTTTTTATTAACCCGATTGCAAATAGAAAGCAAGAAGTTACAATATAAGATCAGACGCATATCTGACAGAAATTTGGACACCTTGGTTCTTCCGCATCCCGTTATGGGAAAAATGCCTATTCGCGAAATTTTGATGTGGACGGCTTATCATGCAGAACATCACAGCAAACAACTGCAAGAGAACTATTAATTTGTTAAAATTCAAATATCAGAATCGATTCATATGTGAGATACGCCAATAAAAAATAATGATTAGAGCATACACAAATAAAGATAAATACAAAGTAATTGAATTGTTTGGCAAGAATACGCCCGAATATTTCGATCCTTCAGAGGAAAGCGATTTTGAAAAATATTTGGATAATGAGGTGGAGGATTATTTCGTCTATGACCACAACTCTGAAATTATTGGAGCTGGTGGAATCAACTACTTTCCAGAAGAAAAACTTGCCCGAATATCGTGGGATATGATTGATCCAAAATGGCAAGGCAATGGCATCGGAAAAGAATTAATTCAATACCGAATTAATCATTTGAATGCCAATCCAAATATTGAATTTATAATAGTCAGAACTTCACAACTCGTCCACCAATTTTACGAAAAGATGGGATTTGAATTAGAAAAAGTTGAAACGGATTTCTGGGCGAAAAACTTTGATCTTTATCAAATGCAAATGAGGAATAAAAGACCTATATAGACTAACTAATCTGCAACTTTTATAAGCTAAAGCACATTGTATGGACTACAAATAAGCCCTTTTGGATATCTGACAAAAAAATTAGAAATTATCGCGCTTTCCATCAAGTTTTTTTAAAATGTCCATTTTCAATTTTTGATTCGGAGTAGTCCACCAAATCAACTTTAAGAAAATCATTGATATTCTGTCACAATTAAGATTCTCATTCGTCTTACAACAAAACCACCACTGATGAGGCTTCCATTTATTTTACTTTCAACACTTCTTTTACTTTGTACAAATTCGACATTTTCACAACAAATAAAGGGACAGATTGTTGATGCCAAAACCAAGGAACCTATTGCATTTGCCACTGTTCAATTTAATGGCAACAACGGCGTGGTTTCTAATATGGAAGGCTTTTTCACTATGCCTTCTGAGGGTTTAGACTTTGATTCCATCTTGTCAGTGTCATTTATGGGTTATGAAACTCAGCGATTGACCATCCAAAGGTTGAAAGACCAAAGTCATATTCTCAAACTCAATGAGTCTATCAATCAACTGAACACTGTGTACTTAACTAATAGAGTGCCAAGTGTGGATAGTATCATGGCGAGAGTGCATAAAAATTTAGAGTTAAATTACCAGTTTTCTGATGTTCACTACACGCTTTTCACACGAGAAACTACTTATTATAAGGCACACGATCTTAAAATGAATATTGAAAAATCTTCGGGTTTCAACAAAAAACAATTGGAAGCTTCTAATAAACAGTTTGGCGAATTAACTAATAGTATAGTGAACAATCCACCTACCCAAATGTTTACCGATGTACTTTCGGACATCTATCTCAAATCAGATTACAAGGGTAAAATGGAAGTTAGGCAGGCAACCAAATTAATAGATCTCAAAAACAATTTAACGCTTGAAACAATTCAATCGAAAGTTAGCGCTATCGCATTGCAGCATTTAGATACCACCAAAACATATAAAGTAAAAACGGGCTGGTTTAAAGTGGAAGATTCCTTATCCTTCAAAAAAAGCAAAGAAGTTGGAAAAGACTCAGCCAACAACAATTTTGAGAAGGTCAAATCAGATAACATCAATACAATCAAGGAACATCTTTTTGATAGTGCATCGGTGTTGGATTTCGTTTTAGATACGAAAGATTATAATTATCAACTGATTAACCTGACCACAATTGATGATCAATTAGTTTATATCATCAATTTCAAACCAAAAAAAAGCAAAGCTAAATTTCAGGGAACCCTTTATATTAATGATGAGGACCACGCCATTTTAAAATTGGATTATGGTTATGCTGAAGGAAAAATTGGCGAGAAATTGAATTTAAAACTCTTATTGGGTGTCAAATATATTGAAAAAGTCAACAAAGGAACCGTCATCTATAAAAGGAATCCTGAGAGCAAAAACTATTATCCCTATTACATCAATCATGAATCTGGACGATATGTTTATGCCCACAGACCCTTCAAATTCACAGAAAACAGCAACATTATCAAAAACAAAGTGGCATTTGATATGACTTTAGAAGGAACAATCGTTCAAAAACAGGAACTGATGAGTCTTGACTATAAACCTTTTGACAGCATTTTATTCAATGAAATTACAGAAGCCAAGAAAGTGGATTATATTAAGTTAAAACAATACGATTCATCCATTTGGCAAGATTACACCATTATGGAACCTTTGGAGGAATTGAAGAAATTTAAAGTTGAAGACTGAAAAATTGAAGTTTTGAAAATTGAAGTTTGAATACTCCCTGCTTCGGCTAGATTTAGAAATAAAAAATCTCAGATTAATAATTTAACCTGAGATTTTAAAATTTATACAGTCCATGAACAACTGTCAAAACCTGAAACTAGAAACAATAGAAACTCCTATTGAACTTCTTATTAACTCATATACTTCCCCTTTTTACTGCCTTCGTACATCTCATATTTAACCAATCGCGCTTCCAATTTAGCATTTACCAAATGAATTTTTCTGGAAGGTCTCAAGCCAACATGTTTTAAAGCATCAAGATTGGACGTTATAAACCAGGCATCGGTGCCAGGG
>JBARDR010000089.1:0-1677 GCA_049795335.1 Gelidibacter sp.
CTCATCAAACTGCCCACTACCCGCCCCATAGATACTCCATAGATAAAGCATGGATAAAGCATGGATAAAGCATGGCACAAGCATTTCGGCACAAAGGGTAATAAATGGCAAAAACGGCAGAAATGGAAATAGTGGCAACAATGGTAAATAGATACCGAAAACTAAAAATCATAGCAAAAAAGAGATAAAACTGAAGAAACAAATCATTTCAGAAACAAAGCACCATAGCGGCAACAATGACAAACCACCAAAGCCTTACCCCCCTAATTTAGCCTCAGGTCCAAACCTGGATATATAAAAACAGCGGCCGATGTTTTGCGCGCCCAGTGCTGGATACTAAATAAACAAATGTATAATCCGAGGACATACCATTGTCCTCATAAAAATTAAAAATATGGCAAAGTTAAAAAGCTTAATCAAGGTCGAAGGCACCCTGGACGATCTTACCTTTTACAAGGGCAGAGAAGGGTATTTGGTACGCACCAAAGGCGGCATAAGCAAATCGCGTATGGCTAACGATCCAGCATTTGCAAGAACACGCGAAAATGGTTCAGAATTTGGAATGGCGGCAACCAGTGGCAAAATGCTGAGAAGGGCCATTTTAGACCTGATGGTCGATGCCAAGGACGGCCTGGTAACCTCACGGCTGACACGTGTGATGACCTTGGTCAAAAACGAAGATGCTGTAAGTGCCCGTGGCCAACGCAATGTGGCAGTGGGAATTACCACACCACAAGGACAATTGGCTTTAAAAGGCTTCAACTTCAACAACAGAGCTATCATGAGCGCTGTAGTTTTGTCGGACATCAATTTGGACACAGCAACGGGCGAAATAATAATCCCCGATTTTACGCCTGCTCAAAGACTGTATGTTCCGCAAGGATCCACCCACGTAAGTCTAATCTCAGGATTTCTGAATTTAGATTTTGTAACGGGAGACAAAGATCTGCAGTTGAGCCCGGTATCCAACATGCCTATTGATAATACCACCGCTACGATAACATTGACCCCATCAGCAATTCCTGCCGGTGCAGGGGCCCAATGTTACTTTTTAAAAGTTGCCTTTTATCAAGAAGTCAATGGCATCCAGTATCCATTAAACAATGGTGCATATAATGCTCTCCAATTATTGGAAGTGTTATAACCGGAATACCAAAACTAAAGCGGATCCCAAAAGGATCCGCTTTTTTTATGCCCGAAATTTTTATCTCATACGCCGAACCAAATCCCAAAAACACCCAAACTCAAATTTTAAGTTTACTGAAAATGACGTATTAATAAAAATACTTCAAAATTAAATGAACACTAACCATCCAGCTCCCCTCTTTGGAAAAAGAGGCGACCGAGCGTTAATAAATAGTCCTGTGGACTATTTTAGCGAAGGGGCGAGCTGGCGCGAAGGTAAGCAGTCTGGACGGGGAGTTTGACAAAAACATGTAGCAATGAATTTACCGTAGTGCAACGAAGGTGAAGAAAGGGGAGTTTGAAAGAGGAATTCAAATCGGCAGTTTGAATTAAACAAACCTCCTACTAAATGTTAGTGTTTATTATAGGTCGTTAATTACTTGACTAAGTCCTAATTTTAAGCTTACTGAAAAGGACATGTTAATAAAAACAGTCCCAAGTTAAATAAGTACTAACCCTCTAGCTCCCCTCTTTGGAAAAAGAGGGGAATGA
>JBARDR010000090.1:0-1586 GCA_049795335.1 Gelidibacter sp.
TAATTCCAACTCTCGACTTTAATGCTTTTAGAAAGGCATCTCCCGAACCATTGCCTAATTTGATAAATGCGCTATTTTCCCTTACATTTTTATCTAACGGCAATTGGTGGTCCAAATTCTGAATAACGGTCACGGCACTTGCAATCGCCTCATTGTATAGTTTAGCATTGATAGGTTCATTCAAATCCTCCAAAAGACCCTTTGTTTCAATAGGCTTATAAGCATTCAAACCCGCATCAAACTTGGCTGCAAGGATTTTCTTTACGGAATGAGCTAAACGCGCTTCTGTAATCTCATTTTGTTGGTAAGCTTCCATGATTTTTAAAATGGCTTTGGGTGCATCTTCTGTAAAAAGAAGGACGTCATTCCCTGCTATAAAAGCGGCCAAATCAATATCGCCAGGTTGACCATAATCTGCAGCACCTTTCATGTTTAAGGCATCTGTAAAAATCAAGCCTTTAAAGCCTAACTTTTCTTTTAGCAATTCTGTAACTATAGGATAGGATAATGAAGATGGTAAACCTTCCTGGCTTTCCAAACTAGGCACGTTTAAATGGGCAACCATTACGCCCGCCATCCCTTTTCGGAATAGTTTTTTATATGGATAAAGTTCAACGGAATCAATGCGTGATTCAGAAAAAGAAACCGTTGGCAGGGTTTTGTGCGAATCTGTACTGGTATCGCCATGTCCTGGAAAATGCTTTGCGCAGGCCAAAACTCCCGTGCTCTGCATGCCTTCCGTGAATGCTATTGCTTTTTCAGTGACGTTGAGTTTATCTTCGCCAAAAGAGCGCACGCCAATCACAGGATTTATGGAATTGGTATTGATATCGACTACAGGCGCAAAATTGATATGAATTCCCATGCGATTGCAATCTTTCCCGATCTGCCTTCCGATTTGCTGAACGATAGCATTGTCCTTAATAGCACCAAGCGTCATATTATAAGGGTATCTCGAAGTGCTGTCCAAACGCATGCTTAAACCCCATTCGCCATCAATCCCAATAAATAAAGGAACTTTTGAAATGGATTGGTAATGGTTGGTCAGGTTTGCTTGGCGCACCGGGCCTCCTTGAAAAAATATAAGGCCTCCAATATGGTTATCAGTGATAAGTTTTTGAATGGAATCGGTATGTGCATTGTTGCGGTTGGAATAGGTCGCAAGCATAAATAATTGGCCAACTTTTTCCTCGAGTGTCATTTTATTATAGATGCTATCCACCCATTTGGTTTGGGGATCGAGCGTGGCAGAATGTTTGGTAGGGATTTTAGCGCATGAAGCCACAATAAGACTGGCCATAATGGCGGTAATAAAAATGTTTTTCATTATTTATTTAAATTTATTGGTATCCAATTAACATGGATTTAATTTTATAGAAGTTCGTGTTGATAAGCTATGATAGCCTTTTGAGTGATAATCTCCTTCTTTTTTTATATTCTATAGGCAAAACAATGGTCACTGAGCTTGCCGAAGTGTGTTCTAGTTATTGCTTTGAATTATAGGAATCAATGGCCCTTCGGATACTTTTGTGTTCAGATAATAACTTTTCGGCCAATTCCTCATCCACATTAAGTTCGTTCATGAT
>JBARDR010000091.1:0-6550 GCA_049795335.1 Gelidibacter sp.
ACGAATGGGAAATTACCTTTGAGGAAATTCACCGTAACGGAGCGATTGCTTTTGCCATTTTCAATTACCATCGCTACACTGGCGATTTCAGTTATATTCCAGAAAAAGGACTGGAAGTGCTCATTGCCATTGCTCGTTTTTGGCAGCAACGCGCCACTTTCTCGACGCACCGAAACAAGTATGTCATTTTGGGCGTGACGGGGCCAAATGAGTATGAGAATAATGTCAATAATAATTTTTACACCAACTATGTAGCGCAATGGTGCATCAATTATACTTTAGAAATTGTCGCCAAAATGAAGGACGCATTTACTTCAGATTTGTCACGTGTTTTGGACAAAACCAATTTGTCAGATAGCGAAATGTCCGAATGGAAAAAGGTTGCCGACAATATGTTTTATCCATACTCGGAAAAGCACCAAGTGTATTTGCAGCAAGATGGATTTTTAGATAAAGAATTGATTACCGTGGCCGATTTGCCAAAAGTAGACCGTCCTATTAATCAAAAATGGTCGTGGGACAGGATTTTACGTTCGCCATACATCAAGCAGGCCGACACACTTCAAGGTTTTTACTTTTTTGAGGATCAATTTTCCTTAGAAGAATTAGAGCGTCATTTCGATTTTTATGAGCCGTTTACAGTTCATGAAAGTTCTTTGTCGCCTTGTGTGCACAGCATTCAGGCAGCGAAATTAGGTAGAATGGAGCAGGCGTACCAATTTTATTTGCGCACCTCTCGATTGGATTTAGACGATTATAATCATGAGGTGGAAGAAGGACTTCATATTACCTCCATGGCGGGTACTTGGATGAGTATTGTGGAAGGTTTTGGAGGTATGCGCGTTGTGGATAACAAGCTGTCTTTCGTGCCGAAAATCCCTGAACAGTGGGAAGCCTATTCGTTTAAAATCAACTTTAGAAATCAGGTTCTTAAAATAAGTGTCAGTAAAAACGAAACCAAGTTTGCAGTGGAAGGTGGTGGCTCCATGGACATTGTAGTTAATGGAAAAGAAGTTACCATAAAATCATAAAGTCGGTGCTGTTTTAATGCAGACAGCACACTAAAAACATTTGAAATCGAAATAAAATGAAGAATTTTGTAAGTATTTTAGTACTACTTTTAAGCATGACGATTTTTTCGCAGGTAGAAAAAATAGAACCTCCTTTTTGGTTTTCCGGAATGCATCATCCACAACTGCAATTGATGGTTTATGGTAAGGATATTGCGCAATATGACGTAGCATTCTCAAATACCATTCAGATATCTGATATCATAAAAACAGAAAATCCAAACTATCTGTTTATAACCATTAATACAGAAAATGTCCCACCTGGGATTTACGAACTTCAATTTTCAAAAAATAAAAAAGTCCGTGTTAAAAAATCCTATGAGTTCAAGGAACGCCGAGAAAATTCTGCCTTAAGAAAAGGATTCGATTCCAGTGATTTGATTTATTTGATTATGCCCGATCGGTTTGCCAATGGGAATCCTGATAATGATAATACTGCTGATACCGTTGAAAAAGTAAACAGAAAAGAGCTTTCAGGGCGTCATGGCGGCGATATTCATGGCATTATTGATCATTTGGATTATTTGGGTGATTTGGGTGTGACCGCCATTTGGAGTACACCGTTGTTGGAAGACAATGAGCCCATATATTCCTACCATACCTATGCGCAAAGTGATTATTATAAGATCGATCCGCGGTTTGGAACCAATGCGGATTATAAACGATTGGCCTCAGAAATGCACAAGCGCGACATGAAATTGATCATGGATTATGTAACCAATCACTGGGGAAGCAAGCATTGGATGATTCAGGATTTGCCAACGAAAGATTGGATCCACAAATGGGAAAATGGCGAGCAAGGATTTCAACGCAGTAGTTACCGAATGACCACGCAGTTTGATTCCAACGCCTCTGAAGCAGACAAGGAAGCTTGTATGAACGGATGGTTTGATACGACGATGCCCGATATTAATCAGAAAAATCCTTTGGTTTTGAAATATATGATTCAAAATGCCATTTGGTGGATAGAGTTTGCTGATTTGGATGGACTTCGTGTCGATACTTATTCCTATAATGATAGAGAGGGCATTGCAAAATGGACGAAAGCAATTATGGATGAGTATCCTAACTTTAATATCGCAGGTGAGGTCTGGATGAACAGTCAGGCACAGATGGCCTTTTGGCAAAAAGACAGTAAGATAGGTGCTATCGAGAATTATAATTCGCATTTGCCGACGGTCATGGATTTCACTTTGCATAGTGCCATGATGGTCATGTTTGCGGAAGATGATCAACAATGGGACAAAGGAATGTTACGGGCTTATGAGAATTTCACGAACGATTTTCTCTATCCAGACATCAACAATTTGTTTGTGTTTGCCGCCAATCATGATACCAATCGCATCAACGATATTTATCGTTCAAATCTCAATATCTATAAAATGATGATGACGCTTGTTGCTACCGTAAGAGGTATTCCCCAAGTGTATTATGGCGATGAATTAGGCATGGTCGGCAACAAGGATTTAAAAGGCGATGGCGATATCCGACGCGATTTTCCAGGCGGTTGGAAAGGCGATCCTATGAATGCTTTTACTGCAGAAGGAAGAACAGCGGAGCAAGCCGGTTTTTTTGAATTCTCTAAGAAAATTTTTAACTGGCGAAAATCAAAATCGGTCATCCATTCGGGGAAAACTATGCAATTTGTTCCTGAAAATAACGTCTATGTGTATTTCAGATATGATGCTAATAATAAGGTTATGGTTGTCATTAATAACAATCCTGACGTGCAGACGTTTGACTTGAAACGTTTCAAAGAAATGATTAAAACAGCGACATCTGGTACCGATATTATTTCAGAAAAACAAATCGCATTAGAAAACACTTTGACCATTGATGGAAAAACCTCCATGATCATTGAGTTTTAATACCTTCAACTTTTATACGCCAATATTAAAAATAACGCGCTCAAAGCTCTAAAAAATTATATGAAAAAACCTATTTATCTACTTCTCCTTCTCTTCATCTCAATTTCTTGTGAAACCAAATCAAAAGAAAAGAAAGCTGACATCCAGCCTGCCGATAGTTCTGCTGTGAAAACGGATACGATAGAAGGCGATTTTGGGGGAGGCACTTTACTGCGGATCGATGATTTTCCATCTAATTATATTCCGCCAAGAAAAGTAGATATCTGGTTGCCGGAAGGCTATTCCAAAAGCAAAAAATATGCAGTGTTGTATATGCATGATGGTCAAATGTTGTTTGATAGCAGAATCACTTGGAACCATGAAGAATGGAAAGTAGATGAGGTTTCTGCCCAATTAATGAAGGACAGTATTACCAGAGATTTTATCGTCGTCGCACCATTTAATATCAATGATTTGCGCCACAGTGAGTATTTTCCGCAAAAGCCTTTTGAATCACTTTCTGAATCTGTTCGCGATTCTTTATATGAAGAAGTTGAGAAGGATAACTTCAAATTCGATAATGTCACTTCAGATAATTATTTGGGTTTTATTGTTAAGGAATTGAAGCCTTATGTGGATGCCAATTATTCCGTATTAACTGACAGAGACAATACTTTTATAGCGGGATCGAGCATGGGTGGATTAATTTCGATGTATGCCATTTGTGAATATCCAAAAGTGTTTGGAGGTGCTGCCTGTTTGTCAACTCATTGGCCGGGTGGCGATCCACATGATGGTGATTTGTTGACCAATACTTTTTTTAAGTATATGAGAGCAAATGTTCCGTCTCCAAAAACGCATAAGTTCTATTTTGATTATGGGACTGAAACACTAGATAAATTCTACCCAAAATATGCTTCAAGAGTCAATAGAATATTTAAAGACAAAGGTTATGACGATTTGAATTTTAGGAATTTAAAATTTCCAGGCGAAGGGCATACCGAAATTTCATGGCAAAAACGGCTGGATATTCCATTGGCTTTTTTGTTGAAAAGGAACGAATAAATCTAGAGGCCTCAAGGTTTCCAAAATCTGTGAGGTCCAACAAAAGAAGCTCACTAATTCCTTCCCTTTTTTCAAGGGAAGGTGGCTTTAATTTCAGAAAGGAATCAAAGACGGAAGGGTAAAAACACATCAAATGAAAAAACATATTTTAATAGTATTCTTACTAGTTTTAAATCTTGGGTTTTCCCAAAATCCAAACCGGATTTTTGAATCCATGGATTTCAAAAACAACATTCTGGAAATAAAAGTCAGTGATGGCATGTATAGAATAACGCCATTCACTAAAAGTATTGTGGAAACCTCTTTTGTGCCCAAAGGCGAAAGTTTCGACGCCAGTTCACATGCTGTCGTTTTAAAACCGGAATCCATAACGTCTGAATTACTCGAAACCAGTACTTCAATTGAACTAAAAACCGAAGGCATTTCGGTCAACATCCAAAAGCAACCGTTCCAAATCTCTTATGTCTATAAAGGTAAACCTGTCATTTCTGAAAAAATGGGTTACGTTAAAAATGACAGTTTGGAAACCCGTCAATTCAATCTTACAAAAGATGAAATTCTTTATGGAGGCGGTGCAAGAGCTTTGGGGATGGACCGTCGTGGTCACAGATTGCAGCTTTACAATCGTGCACATTATGGTTACGAAACCCATGCTGAATTGATGAATTACACCATGCCAATCCTGATGTCGTCCAATCAATATATGGTGCATTTTGATAACGCACCCATCGGATTTTTGGATTTGGACAGTAAAAAGGATAATACCTTGACTTATGAAACCATTTCTGGGCGAAAAACCTACCAAGTTATTGTGGGCAATTCTTGGATCGATTTGATCGATCATTATACCGATTTAACAGGAAAACAACCCTTGCCGCCGCGTTGGGCTTTGGGGAATTTCGCAAGCCGATTTGGATACCATTCCCAAAAAGAAGTGGAAGCAACCGTTCAGAAATTTAGGGATGATAAAATTCCTTTGGATGCCGTAATTATCGATATTTTTTGGTTTGGAAAAGATATTCAAGGACACATGGGGAATTTGGAGTTTTTAAAAGATTCGTTTCCCAATCCTATCCAAATGATCAAAGATTTGAAGAAGGAAAACGTCAATACTATTTTAGTGACCGAACCTTTCGTTTTGACCACTTCCAAGCGTTGGCAAGAAGTCGTTGAAAATGATGTGGTGGCGAAAGATTCCGTTGGCAATCCTTATACTTTCGATTTTTATTTTGGAAATACGGGATTAATCGACATTTACAATCCGAAAGGGAAAACTTGGTTTTGGGATATTTACAAAGGTCTTGCGGATATGGGCGTTACTGGAGTTTGGGGCGATTTGGGTGAACCTGAAGTACATCCTTCAAAGTTGTTACACGCTACCGGAACCGCCGATGAAGTGCATAATATTTATGGTCACGATTGGGCCGGATTGATTGCCGAAGGATACAAGGCCGATTTTCCAAACGAACGTCCCTTCATTTTAATGCGTGCCGGCTATTCGGGGTCGCAACGTTTTGGGATGATTCCGTGGTCGGGAGATGTCAATAGAACTTGGGGCGGCTTACAAAGTCAACCGGAAATCGCCCTACAAATGGGGATGCAAGGTTTGGGCTATATGCATTCGGATTTAGGCGGATTTGCGGGCGATAATCAAGATGCTGAACTTTATACACGCTGGTTGCAATATGGCGTTTTTCAACCTATTTTTCGTCCACACGCTCAAGAAGCTGTGCCGGCAGAACCTGTTTTCTGGAATGCCAAAACCAAAGCTCTGGCAAAAAAAACGATAGAATTACGTTACAAATTATTGCCTTATAATTACAATTTGAGTTTTCAAAACCATAAGAAAGGCACGCCTTTAATGCGCCCTTTATTTTTTGAAGACGATTCAGCACCGCTCAAAACAGACGCCTCAGCATATTTTTGGGGAAATGATTTTTTAGTGGTGCCAATTATAAAAGCTGAAGTGGTTCAAAAAGAAGTTTACTTCCCGAAAAATAGTACTTGGTTTGATCTTTATACGGATGAAAAAATTGAAGGCGGACAAACAGCAACCGTAAAAGTAACCGAAGACAAGATTCCAACCTTCGTCCGTGGTGGAGCTTTTATACCCATGGCTTCACCGATGCAAAGTACTAAGGCGTATGACGGCAATACGTTGGAGTTGCATTACTATTATGATCCTTCTATTAAAGAAAGCGAAGGAGAATTATATAATGATGATGGGCTGACCGCCGATGCCTTTGAGAAAGCACAGTTTGAGCTTTTGAGATTTCAATCAGAAGTCAACGGGAAAGTCATTGAAATTCAGTTTGAAGCTGAGATCGGTAAAGCTTTTCTAGCCCAAACAAAGTCGATGCACCTTGTTCTTCATAACATCAATTCGAAACCGAAATCGATTGAAAATAATCGAAAAAAATTAAAATTTATTTATAGTAAAGATCAAAGAACAGTTGCCATTGATTTAGAATGGAAGCCTTCAGATATTTTAAAACTAAACATCAATTTAAAGTAAAATACCATGAAAAAAATCATTTTAGCAATTTTCAGTTTTATCCTGATTATGTC
>JBARDR010000092.1:0-4506 GCA_049795335.1 Gelidibacter sp.
GGTAATGGCAATATCACTGCTGTAACCAGAACCACTTCAGATTATACTACCGTAAATTTCGCAGGACCTTTCGACTATGTTTTAGTTGCAGGAACTGAGGGCAAGATTAAAATTGAAGGCGAGGAAAATCTCTTGCCCTATATTATTACTGAAGTGAAGAATGGTAATTTGAGTATTAAAACCGAAAATAATATCAGTTTGCAAACTTCCAGAAACAAAACCATTAACATAACGGTTCCTTTCGAAGATATTAGCGCCGTATCACTTACAGGCTCAGGAGATGTTTGGAATGAAAGCATGATTTCGACCAAGGGTTTCAAAGTTTCAGTGACAGGTTCTGGCGATGTAAAATTAAACGTAGATGTCAATTCGATAGAGGCTAATGTTACGGGTTCTGGAGAAATGGATTTAAATGGAAAGACAAATACTTTAAATGTAAGCGTTTCTGGTTCTGGAGATTTTAAAGGCTATAACTTGGATGCTACTGATGTCGATGTTTCTGTAACAGGTTCTGGTGATGCGAAAGTGGTTTGCAATGGTCACTTAAAAGCAAGGGTAACGGGTTCAGGAGATATAAATTTCAAAGGCAGCCCAAAAACTGAAGATTCAAAAGTAGCAGGCTCAGGAAGTATAAGCAACTAATTACCGAGTCTAAATCTTTGATCGGAATCACAGCTTAGGTAAATGAATTCCATAAGCAGTGTTGACTATTATTAATGGTTACTCTGTTTTTGGCACTCTAAATAGCAATATAATCCCAGCTAAAAAGAACAGAAACAAAAATAAAATAGCATTCCGCATACTGCCAGATATTTGATCAATAGTTGCAAAAATGACCATGCCAATCACAATCCCAATTTTTTCAGCGACATCGTAAAAACTAAAATAAGAAGTGGTATCCTTAGTTTCTGGCAGGAATTTGGAATAGGTGGAACGCGCCAATGATTGAACACCTCCCATAACAAAACCAACACAACCCGCCGCAATATAAAAATCCATGGGCGTAACCATAAAATAGGCGTAAAAACATAAGCCCATCCAGAAGGTATTGATGGCGATCAAGGTATTGATATTTCCAAATCTAGCCGATGCTTTTGAAGTTAAAACCGCCCCCATAATAGCCACTATTTGAATAATTAAAATACTGATAATTAAACCTATGGTTTTTTGGCCACTATCCACCCAAGCAATTTCTTCTTCTCCAAAATAAACCGCCACCAACATAATGGTCTGTACCGCCATACTAAAAACGAAAAAAGCAGCGAGGTAACGTTTCAATCTTAAATTAGAAGTCAATTCTTTCCAGACGTTTCGCAATTCTTTCAAACCATTGAAAACAATCGATTTGGTAACCTTATGCCCATTAGAAACACCTTGAGGCAATATATAAAAAGTGTATTGACTAAATAGAATCCACCATACACCTACCGTGATAAACGACACTTTCATGGCCTCAACAGATGCGGCGTTTTTAGCTGCTTCGGTGGCCAATTCAATTTCGGTTGCTGATCCCGTTGCTAAAATATCTGACGCTACAGAAACATTAAAACCAAAAAACTCAGGCATCATGACCATAGCCAAATTAAATAGCAATAAAAGGACGCTTCCAATATAGCCCATGGAAAAGCCTTTGGCACTAATCCGGTCTTGTTGTTCAGGAAAGGCAATATCTGGAAGATAAGAGTTATAAAACACTAAACTGCCCCAATAACCCAGCAATCCCATAAAATAAAACAGCAAACTCAGATGAATATTTTCCAGACTAAACCAAAATAATCCAATACAACCAAGTCCACCCAGATAGCAGAAAAATTTCATAAAACTTTTCTTATTGCCAACATAATCAGCAATGCCTGACAAAATCGGGGATGAAATTGCGACGATTAAAAATGTGAAAGCAGTCACAAAGGTAATGAGTGCCGTGCTTTTAAATTCAAAACCGAAAGCCTCAACTTTCTTTATTTCAGAAATGAACAACGAGGAATAAAAAATCGGAAAAATTGAAGACGCAATAGTCAAGGTATATACAGAATTTGCCCAATCATAAAACGCCCACGCATTCAGTAATTTTTTGCTTCCTTTTTGAAGTTCCTTCATTATGGATTATTATTTATTCTTATTTTTTAAACTCAAAGTCCAATTGACGCTGTAAAATCTAAAAGTTATCACATTTATTGGATCCTGTCATGATTCTGTTTTTAAACATTCACATAAAAAAAGCTGTTCGTTCCAAATTTTGGTCTTGAACAGCTTTTAAAAATAGATATTTATTTTAAAACAAAGATGGATTAACTTTTAAAAGTAGTCACTCCAAATTTTCTGGCTTCTTCTTTTGCTTTAGCAGCATGTGCTTCAATGTTTCTGATACGGGTTTCATTGGCAGGATGCGTGCTCAAAAATTCAGGTGGCGCTTGTCCTCCACTTTGTTGACTCATACGTCGCCATAAGTTCGCCGCTTCCATCGGTTCATAGCCTGCAATGGCCATTAAATAAAGACCGATTTCATCAGCTTCAGTCTCATGGCTGCGGCTAAAAGGCAACATTAATCCTACTTCCGATCCAACGCCATAAGCTTGATTAAACAGATTTAAAGTTTCTTGATCTTTAATCACGACATTTCCGGCAACAGCTCCTAATTGTTGAACCATTCCGGCACTCATACGTTGCTGACCATGATTGGCAAGGGCGTGTGAAACTTCATGACCCATGATGGCAGCTAATCCTGCTTCATCTTTTGCTATTGGTAAAATACCTGTATAAACCACAATCTTACCACCTGGCATACACCAAGCGTTTACGGTTTTATCATCTACCAGATTGTATTCCCATTTATAATCTTTTAAATACCCTTGATAGCCGTTGGCATCTAACCAACGCTCAGCGGCTACGGCTATTTTCTGACCAACACGTTTAACCATTTCTGCATCTTTTGTGCCTTTTATGACTTTATTTTCAGTTAAAAACTCGTCATATTGGGCAAAAGCAGTAGGGAAAAGCTGAGAATTTGGCACTAAAGCTAAAGTCTTAGTTCCTGTAAATGGATTTGTAGCACACGATAAAAAAAGTACCAAACCACCCATTGCCACTATTGAATTTTTATATTTCATTTGATAATTCTTTAAAATCTTTCAGGTGATAAAATTACAAAAACCATTCCTTAATTGATGAATTCAAAAAGAAATAGTTTTTGCTTTAAATTTATTATTAGCTCCTAATTTCCAAAAACATGCAATTCCGAAAAATCTTTTTCGATGATCATCGTATTATCACCATTCATTTTGACGTCTCTTAATGATATTTCTTCATTATCAACCTGAAGCTTGCTCACTGCAAATGGAAGTCCGTGGAACTTAATTTTAAATCTTTGGTAACCGGCATTGTATTTTCCTTCCATATGCTGCTGGATAATAAGTTCGTCTGATTTTCCAGTCAATTTAAACGTACGTAAACTAAAACGGCCTTTGGTATAATCATAACCATCGTGTGCATCATCATATAAGGTAGAAACTTCCTTTCCATTTTTAAAATAAACGTCCAAGGTCACTTCCTCAATATCAATTTCACCAACATATTGTTGGATGGGATATTTTGGAATGATCGCTCCAGCTTTGACAAAAATTGGAATGGTTTCAATATCCGCCTCCACCCACATTTCCTTTCCACCAGATACTAATTGATCCGTCCAATAATTAAACCATTCGCCACGTGGCACGAACATACGTCTGCCGCGAGCATTGGCCTCTAAAATTGGGCAAACCAACAAGTGTTCACCATAAATAAATTCATCAGATCTGTAATGGGTATGCACATCGTCCTGATCAAAAAGCACTAAGGACTTTAGCATTGGTGTACCCTCTTCCACATACTTCCAAAAGGAAGTATATAAATAAGGTAATAACTGCATTCGTAATTCAATGAATTTACGAACAATATTGGTCACGTCCTCATCAAAAGTCCAGGGCTCTTGATTGCCATGATCTCCTGAAGAATGCACTCTACAAAAGGGATGGAAAACACCTAATTGAATCCACCGTGTAAATAATTCGCCACTTGGCTGCTCTGCAAATCCTCCAATATCACTGCCAGCAAATGAAAACCCTGACATCGCCATACGTTGTGCCTGTATATTGGCAATCCATAAATGCTCCCAAGTGGCAACGTTATCTCCTGTCCATGTCGAGCAATAGCGTTGTGTGCCTGAATAAGCTGCACGTGTGATGACAAATGGACGTTTTGGATATACAAATTTCTTTACCCCTTGGTAAGTAGCTCTTGCCATTTGCATTCCATAAATATTATGCGCTTTTCTGTGGCTACAATGGTTGCCATCGTATTCATGACGTACATCATCCGGAAATGTCTTGTTAGGCACTTCCATAACGGCAGGCTCGTTCATATCATTCCAAACTCCTCTAACGCCGACATCCTCAACCAACTCTCTAAATAAATCCGACCACCAATCACGTACTTTTTTATTGGTAAAATCTGGAAAATAACATTCTCCAG
>JBARDR010000093.1:0-2623 GCA_049795335.1 Gelidibacter sp.
CCAAACTTTGATAATACACCGTATCCTCAACTTTGAACATTTTGGTGATGTTATTGCGGGTGTTAATGGTTTTATAAGAGGCATCGCTAACATCATAAATATAGATCCGATTGAGCGATTGAAAAAGCACATAATGGTCCAAAGCGACAATATTCCAGAACTGCTCATCTTCAATAAGTGGAATGTTCAATTGGTCAGAAATCGAAGTATAATCCAAACTTCCTAAGCTATTTTTCTTCCAATAGCCAAAATCCATATAACAGCCTGTATAAATAAGATCATCAACTACCTTGACTGAACGCACAACCGACTCGTTAGGCGAAGGATAAAGTTGCCAATTGGCACCGTTAAATTCTAACAGACCTTTATTATTGGCGACATAAATATAATGGTCATTGGATTGAGAGATGTTCCAGTTTTGGTTTTCTGCACCGTATTCTATGGGTTGAAATACAATAATTGGTGGCAACTCCTGGGCATTTAACCAAGTGGAGATACATAGGAGAATATTTAAAATACGGATTTTAAGCCTCACAATCACGAATTACCTGTACAATATATACAATGATTCGATGAATTTACAAATTTCATAATTCAAAAATCCTGGAACCTTTTAAAATTTGATGGACGAAGGGATCCTTGATTGTTGTTTTTTCAAATTACCACAGATTTTTTTAAGAAATGAGCATTATAATCTTGCCCTTTTAAGTGAGATTATACAGTAAAATACATAGAAGCAACACTAATGAAGTCAGCTCTATGAGGTCTTCCTAATTATTTTAACCGTTTGAACAACTTCTCTTTTATAAATAGTTTGGTTAAAAAAGTTAAAGACTTCATCCAAATGATCAAACGGAATGGAGGACAACTCGTGCTTACCGCCAATCACTTTATGGAAATAATAGGGCATTTCCAAGGCCAACAATTTATCCACAATGACGGATGATCCATCTAAAATCAGATAGCCTTTTTTCTCCGGTTTACACTTATGATGGGACGCACTGGCAAAGGGAACTAAGTTATCCGCTGTACCATGAAAAAACACTGAGGGCACTGCATTGGCAGGTGTTACATAATCCGCATTAACCATGGCTCCCGCTAACGAAAAAACACCGGCAAACTTGACCTGTTCATATTTTTTTAAGTCCTCTATAAAATATTCACGCATATAAACCGCATTGAGCATCCCTTCGGCGCCAGCACTACTTCCTCCTGCGATAATTTTATTAATATCTGCCCCTAACAGCGCCTTGTTGTCATAAATAAATTTGGCTGCATCCATAAAGTCAATGGCTGCATTTTTAAACGTCGCTAGTTTTTCAGCTTTTGGAGCGTCACAACCAAAACCAGTCAATTGGCCCTTTCGCGTCAATCGATACGAAATGGAAACACCTAAATAACCTTTTTCGGCCGCGAGTTGGGCCAATTTTACTTCACTCGGATAATTTCTATTCCCACCCACGAATCCGCCGCCATGCATCCATAACATCACTGGAAGAGAATCAGTCTTCTTGATTTTTTTTGGTGCATAAACGTCCATCTGCAAAGTGTCCATGCCTTTAATCGCATAAGTATAAGTGGTGACTTCTACTTGGGAAAAGACGGTCGTTACCAAAAGTAAAAAGCTGTAAAAAATATATTTCTTCATCAAAATCTGGGTCTTAATGGCACGAAAATAGTGGACTTCTATGCAATTCGAGCTAGATTTCTGTTATTTTTTATTTGTGTTTAAAAACATACCATCGTTCTGTGAATAATGCTTAGAAATTTTTTACTTTTTACCTAAATATGAGAAATAAACCTTTCAGGTTTTAAAAAACCTGAAAGGTTCTTAAAATTATTATTTCAACTCAAATTCAGCTTTTAAAGGAGCATCCGAATTCGTCCCCACAAACACCTCAAAATCTCCAGGTTCGGCCACAAAATCCAAGTTATAATTATAGAATTTCAAATCTTCTACAGTCAGTTTGAAAGTCACAGTTTTTGTCTCCCCTTTTTTGATCTCAACTTTTTGGAAACCTTTTAATTCTCGAACTGGTCGTGTTACGGATCCTACCACATCCCTGAGGTATAACTGAACCACTTCCTTCCCATCATAATTCCCAGAATTTGTGACGCTTACCGTGACTTCTATAGTCCCCTCCATAGTCATCTGATTGCGGCTCAGTTTTAAGTTGGAATAATCGAACGTGGTATAGCTCAGCCCATATCCGAAAGGAAATAAAGGTTCATTGCGAACATCCAAATAATTGCTTCGGAATTTCTCAAAAGTGCCCTCTTTATTATTCAACGGACGGCCTGTGTTTTTGTGATTGTAATAAATCGGGATTTGCCCAACATTACGCGGAAACGTCGCGGTTAACTTTCCTGAGGGATTGACAGCTCCAAAAAGAACATCAGAAATGGCTAAACCGGCTTCACTGCCAGGAAACCAAACATTTAAAATAGCAGGAACAGTTTCCACTTCTTCCTGAATGGTCAATGGACGTCCCGTAAACATGACCAAAACCACAGGTTTTCCTGTTTTTAAAAGGGCTTGCAATAAATCTTTTTGTATTTGCGGAATATCAAGATTGGTCCGGCTACTGCTTTCGCCACTCATTTCAGCCGACTCTCCTAAAGC
>JBARDR010000094.1:0-4403 GCA_049795335.1 Gelidibacter sp.
AGAAAATCTCAAACGAATCAACAAATTTTTAAGTGAAGTTGGCTATTGCTCGCGCAGGGAAGCTGACAAACTCATCGAAGCAGGCCGCGTAACCATTAACGGAAAAATCCCGGAAATGGGCACAAAAATCTCAGAAAAGGATGTCGTTCATGTGGATGGAAAACCAATCAAAGATACCACGGAAGCATTTGTTTACCTCGCCTTCAACAAACCTATCGGTATAGTATGCACGACCGATACCCGTGTTGAAAAAGATAATATCATTGATTATATCAAGTACCCTAAACGCATTTTTCCAATTGGCCGTCTCGACAAACCTAGTGAAGGATTAATTCTTTTGACGGATGATGGCGACATCGTCAACAAAATATTGAGAGCCACCAATAATAACGAAAAGGAATATATTGTGACTGTGGACAAACCTATTTCGCAAACTTTTATTGAACGCATGTCCAACGGCGTACCTGTTTTGGATCGCATTTCCAACAAATGTGTGGTTGAAAAATTAGGAACCTACGAATTCAGGATTATATTGACTCAAGGTCTAAACCGACAAATCCGCAGGATGTGTGAATATTTGGACTATGAAGTTGTGGCCTTAAAACGTATCCGAATCATGAATATCAAATTGGATATTCCCGTTGGTACACATCGCGAATTGACGGAAGCGGAGTTTAAAAATTTAAATGGGCTCCTAGAAGATTCAACGAAACAATTCATAGAAAACCCAACGAAAAAAATTCCGACAGCAGAACGTCCATCCAGAAGAAAAAGTTAGTAAAACGTTATTTCCAATAATTCAACACCGCAAACTATGACTACAGAATTATCGCCATTCCATATTGCCATTCCCGTTCACAACCTTGAAGAATGTAGAATTTTTTATAAGGATATTTTAAATTGCGAAGAAGGACGAAGCTCTGACCATTGGGTGGATTTTAATTTCTTCGGACATCAATTGGTCATTCACTATAAAGAAAAATCAGAAGAAGATTTACACACCAATCCAGTGGATGGCAAGCATGTGCCCGTCCCTCATTATGGCGTTGTGCTCCCATGGAACGTATTTCAGGAATTTGCCAAAAACTTAAAAGCTAAAGATGTTCAATTTGTAATAGAACCTTATATCCGATTTGAAGGTCTGGTTGGAGAACAGACGACCATGTTCTTCCTAGATCCAGCTGGAAATGCACTTGAATTTAAGGCTTTCAAAGATATGGGACAATTATTCGCTAAATAGCATAAACACATCTAAAGCTATATCAATTAAAATACGCTTAATCTGTTGTCATCCTTGACACGATTAAGCGTATTTCTAGATAAGTTAAATTATGAAATACAGATTTGTAATTCCAAAGATTTAATTAGATTTTAAATTGACGTTCGCGCGCCAATAAGGTGTTTTTAAGTAACATGGCAATCGTCATTGGCCCAACACCTCCAGGTACTGGCGTAATAAAACTTGCTTTTTTACTGACGTTTTCAAAATCCACATCGCCGGTAATTCGATAGCCTTTTTCACTGTTCTCATCAGGAACTCTGGTAATCCCAACATCAATAATGACTACGTCATCCTTAACCATTTCTGCTTTTAAGAAATTCGGAACGCCGAGTGCAGAAATAATGATATCTGCCTGAGAAGTGATTTGAGTGATATTTTTGGTATGGCTATGCGTTAAGGTAACCGTCGAGTTTCCTGGGAATCCTTTTCTACCCATCAATATACTCATAGGCCTTCCAACAATATGGCTTCTACCAATCACAACCGTATGTTTTCCTTTTGTTTCCACACCGTATCTGTCTAACAATTCCAATATCCCAAATGGCGTTGCAGGAATAAATGTCGACATATCCAAAGCCATTCTTCCAAAGTTCATGGGATGGAAACCATCCACATCTTTATTTGGATCTACAGCTAAAAGGACTTTTTGAGTGTCTATTTGTTTTGGTAAAGGCAGCTGAATAATAAATCCATCAATATCTGGATTTTCATTTAACTCACGTATTTTCTCTAGCAATTCAACTTCACTTGTGGTGTTGGACATTCGCACCATGGTAGAATCAAATCCCACACGCTCACAGGCTTTCACTTTACTCGCCACATAGGTTAAACTCGCACCATCATTACCTACTATTATTGCAGCAAGATGAGGCGCTTTTTCGCCATTAGCTTTCATTTTTTTTACCTGATCAGCAATTTCATTCTTAATGTCGTTGCTTACTTTTTTTCCGTCTAGTAATACCATGTGTTTTATATTTTATTTGCTATGAACCACGAATAGTTTACTCGCAGAGACGCAGTGGCGCAAATTGTTTATTAATAAATTATTGTCAGTCAGCTCTACCTGCTGAACACTGCCAACTGAACTCTACTTCATATTCTTCATCGCCTGCATCATCGCCTTCCCTTTGCCACCTTGCATCATCTTCATCATTTTGCTCATTTGGTCAAATTGTTTCAGCAACTGATTCACTTCTTGTACAGAAGTTCCTGAACCTTTTCCAATACGCTTCTTTCTACTCGCATTAATGATTGATGGATTAGTTCTTTCCTCAACAGTCATGGAGTGGATGATCGCTTCAATACCTTTGAAAGCATCATCATCGATATCAACATCTTTCATCATCTTTCCAGCTCCCGGAATCATGCCGATAAGATCCTTCATGTTCCCCATCTTTTTAATCTGCTGAATTTGTTTCAAGAAATCGTCAAAACCGAATTGATTCTTCGCGATTTTCTTCTGAAGTTTGCGCGCTTCCTCTTCATCAAACTGCTCTTGAGCCCGTTCAACAAGAGAAACAACGTCACCCATCCCCAAAATACGATCGGCCATACGTGATGGATAGAAGATATCGATAGCTTCCATTTTCTCACCAGTACCAATAAACTTAATCGGTTTATTGACTACAGCTTTAATCGAAATGGCCGCCCCACCGCGAGTATCACCATCTAATTTGGTAAGGATAACACCGTCAAAATTTAAGACGTCGTTAAAGGCTTTTGCCGTATTAACAGCATCCTGACCGGTCATGGCATCGACCACAAACAAGGTTTCTTGCGGTTGAATGGCTTTATGAATGTTCGAAATCTCGGTCATCATCGCCTCATCAACTGCCAAACGTCCAGCGGTATCTATAATAACTACGTTATGGCCGTGTGCCTTAGCATATGCAACACCTGCTTTGGCAATCGCTACAGGATCGGTATTACCGCGATCACTAAATACCTCAACATTGATTTGATCTCCTACAACGTGCAATTGATCAACCGCCGCCGGACGATACACGTCACAGGCCACTAATAAAGGTTTCTTTGTTTTTTTGTTTTTAAGAAAGTTCGCCAATTTTCCGGAAAACGTCGTTTTACCAGAACCCTGTAAACCAGACATCAAAATAACGCTTGGATTTCCTGAAAGATTTAATCCTTCAGCTTCACCACCCATAAGTTCAGTTAATTCGTCCTTCACCAACTTTACCATTAACTGTCCAGGTTGCAAAGTGGTCAATACATTTTGACCCATTGCTTTTTCCTTCACGGTATTGGTAAATTCCTTCGCAATTTTAAAGTTAACGTCGGCATCCAACAATGCTCTTCGCACTTCTTTCAAAGTCTCGGCAACGTTTACTTCCGTAATACTTCCATGTCCTTTAAGAACGTGTAAGGCTTTATCTAACTTTTCACTTAAATTATTAAACATATGATTTCAGTCTTCTATTTGTAGTGTTTAAAACCACAAGAATTAAATTTTGAGTTGCAAATCTACATATTTGATGTGTATTTATAAAACCTAAGGCTTAATAAATTACATACGTTCAGGCACATCAATTCCCAATAAACCAAACGCCTTATCAATAGTCACGGCCACTTTATGAGACAAGGCCACTCTGAATGCTTTATCATTATCATTGTCAGCACCAAGTATGGAGACATTTTGGTAAAAAGAATTAAATTCCTTTACCAAATCATAAGTATAATTTGCCACTAAAGCTGGACTATGATGCTCCGCTGCATTCTGAATCACTTCAGGGAATAACATGATAAATTTTATAAGTTCCTTTTCTTTTTCGTGCAAACTAATTGCTTTGAAATCGATAGGTGCATCTTGATCCGCCTTTCTTAATATCGATTGAATCCTGGCATAAGTATATTGAATAAACGGTCCGGTATTACCTTGAAAATCGATGGATTCCTTTGGATCAAAAAGAATACGCTTTCGCGGATCTACTTTCAAGATATAATATTTTAAAGCCCCTAAACCGATAGACTTGTAAAGTGCTGCTTTCTCGGTTTCTGAATAACCGTCTAATTTTCCTAATTCCTCAGAAATTTCTTCTGCAGTTTGTGCCATTTCTACAATCAGATCATCAGCATCCACAACGGTTCCCTCTCTACTCTTCATTTT
>JBARDR010000095.1:0-1612 GCA_049795335.1 Gelidibacter sp.
CATCCATACTTTTCAATCTGTAAAAGGCGGATTGGAAGGCATTGTAATTGGCGAAGTTTTGACCTGTGTGCAACATCCCAATGCTGACCGTCTTAAAGTAACGACCGTGAACATTGGATTGGACACACCTTTACAAATTGTTTGTGGCGCACCAAATGTAGCCGCGGGCCAAAAAGTACCAGTTGCGACCATAGGAACCACTTTATATACCGCAGAAGGCGAAGCTTGGACCATCAAAAAAGGAAAAATTAGAGGCGAAGATAGCCATGGAATGATCTGCTCTGAAGACGAATTAGGACTTGGAACATCTCATGATGGTATATTGGTATTGGATAATGAATTTGCAGTTGGCACCTTGCTTGCAAAACTTTATGAGGTTGAAAATGACCACGTTTTTGAAATCGGCCTGACACCAAACAGAGCGGATGCTATGAGTCATTTTGGTACGGCCAGAGATCTTAAAGCTGGACTTTTACAACAAAAAAATCATGTAGAACTCATCACACCTTCGGTAAGCGCGTTCCGAGTGGACAATACCATTTCAAAAATTATGGTAGATGTGCTTAACAAGGAATTGGCGCCTCGTTATTGCGGAGTTACTATTTCTGACATCAAAGTTGGCCCTTCCCCTACGTGGTTACAAAACCGACTTAAAGCAATTGGCTTAACACCAAAAAACAATATTGTGGACGTTACCAATTACGTGCTACACGATCTTGGGCAACCTTTGCACGCCTTTGATGCCAATAAAATTGAAGGCCATAAAGTCATTGTGAAAACCTTACCAAAAGGAACGAAGTTTAAAACATTAGATGGCGTTGAACGTGAACTTCATGAAGAGGATTTAATGATTTGCGATGCTGTTAAACCAATGTGTATTGCCGGTGTGTTTGGTGGCGAACTTTCAGGAGTAACCGATCAAACGACCAGTATTTTCATAGAAAGTGCTTATTTCAACCCGATATCAATTAGAAAATCAGCGAAAAGACATGGTCTAAATACAGATGCTTCTTTCCGTTTTGAACGTGGTGTCGATCCTAATATTACGGAGTATGCCTTAAAACGTGCGGCGCTATTGATTCAAGAAGTTGCTGGCGGATTGATTACCAGTAATATTGTAGATATCTACCCGAAAAAAATTGAAGATTTCCAGGTCCGCTTGTCCTTTGAAAATGCACAAAAGTTAATCGGCGAAGAAATTCCAACAGATATCATCAAGAGCATCCTGATGTCTTTAGATATTAAGGTCAATAATGTTACCGAAACAGGTTTGGGCCTAACGGTTCCTGCTTACAGAAATGATGTGGTGCGTGAAGCGGATATTATTGAAGAAATTTTAAGAGTTTATGGGTATAACAACATCAAGTTTACCCAAAAACTAAATGCATCCATTTCTCCATCATCACGTTTTGAAGATTTCAAACTCCAAAATGTTGTTGGAAATCAATTGGCAAGCCAAGGATTTTATGAGATTTTATCCAATTCCTTAACGACACCAGCTTATGCGAACTTAAGTTCGGATTTAAAGGAAGAACATAATGTAACCATGCTCAATCCGTTGAGCAATGATTTAAGCGTAATGCGTCAAAGCTTGTTGTTCTCAGGGCTTGAG
>JBARDR010000096.1:0-5900 GCA_049795335.1 Gelidibacter sp.
TAAGTAACAAAATGAGGGTAAATCGACATTTCCTGAAAATTTAAAACTTTCATTTATCACATAAGTGGAATCTATGTTTTTAGCGATGTCTCTATTATAGAAAAGAACTTTAGTGCTATCAGGAAAATTTTTAGCAGTTACACTTAAGTTGAAACCCTCTTTTTTAGTTTCCTTTTGCTCTTTTTTACAAGAAATGAAAATTAAAAGGATTGATAATAGCGTAATTATATTTTTCATGAGGGGTTTTTGTATGGTTTCTTCTGACGTATAAATTTACTGTAATTTTTATAAATTAAAATTCAAAGGAGAGATTGTGGAAGAATACCCTATTCGCAATAGCGATTGCAGCGGCATCCTTTTCTTTATTTTTTTTTAAAAAAAGAAAAGATACAGCGGAAAGCGCGGTGCTTTAGCAATTGCCCAAGAAAGAAAAAATCCCAAACAGTAATAGCTTGGGATTTTGGTTTTATAGTTTGATTCATGAGATTGCTTCGTCGCGAAAAAAACGCTCCTCGCAATGACGTTTCAAAAGATTGTTTCGTCGCGTAAAAACACTCTTCGCAATGACGCTACAATTAATATCTGTAGTATTCCGGTTTGTATGGACCTTCTACTGAAACGCCAATATATTCTGCTTGATCATCTTTCAATTCAGTCAATTCTACACCGATTTTAGCCAAGTGTAAAAATGCTACTTTTTCATCTAAATGTTTCGGCAACATGTACACTTCGTTTTGGTAAGCACCTCTGTTAGTCCACAATTCAATTTGTGCCAAAACTTGGTTGGTAAATGAGTTACTCATTACAAAACTTGGATGGCCCGTAGCGCAACCTAAGTTCACCAAACGCCCTTCCGCTAAGATGATAATGTCTTTGCCATTGATGGTGTATTTGTCAACCTGAGGTTTGATTTCTACTTTTGAAGCACCATGCGTTTTGTTCAACCAATCCATCTGAATTTCGTTATCAAAGTGACCGATATTACAAACAACAGTTTTGTCTTTCATCGCTTCAAAATGTTCAGCACGAACGATATCCTTATTTCCAGTAGTGGTAATGATGATATCTGCATTGGCAACCACAGTTTCAAGACGTTTGACTTCAAAACCGTCCATAGCCGCTTGCAATGCGCAAATTGGGTCGATTTCCGTAACGGTCACAATGCTTCCAGCACCTTTAAAGGACGCTGCCGTACCTTTACCAACATCACCATAACCACAAACCACAACGCGTTTTCCAGCTAACATCAAGTCTGTAGCACGACGCACCGCATCCACTGCACTTTCTTTACAGCCGTATTTGTTGTCAAATTTTGATTTGGTCACCGAATCATTCACGTTGATGGCAGGCATAGATAAAGTGCCGTTTTTCATACGTTCGTAAAGTCTGTGGACGCCTGTCGTTGTTTCTTCAGAAAGACCATTGATTCCGGCCATTAATTCTGGATATTTATCAAATACCATGTTGGTCAAATCGCCACCATCATCCAAAATCATGTTCAGTGGTTTTCTATCTTCACCAAAAAACAAGGTTTGCTCAATACACCAGTTAAACTCTTCCTCATTCATCCCTTTCCAAGCATATACGGGGAAGCCCGCTTCGGCAATCGCCGCGGCAGCCTGATCTTGAGTAGAGAAAATATTACAAGAACTCCAAGTCACTTCCGCACCAAGAGCTTTTAAAGTTTCAATTAAGACTGCCGTTTGAATGGTCATATGCAAACAACCTGCAATACGTGCACCTTTAAGCGGTTGTGAACTGCCATATTCTTCACGAAGACTCATGAGTCCCGGCATTTCGGCTTCGGCCAATTCTATTTCTTTTCTTCCCCAAGCTGCAAGGGACATGTCTTTGACTTTATAAGGTACGTAAGGCATTGTTTTTGTGTTCATAATTGTATATTTGTTTCTATGATTCGTTATGCGACTGCAAAGATAAATAATAACTGCGAGAACTTAAATGCCTTTATATAAAACCATTACTCCAAATTCACAAACTACTGTTAAAATCTGGGAAATCACTGAGTCTTACGAAGAACTGATGCAGCCTATTACCTTAACAGATATATGCATGAACCGCGTTTTGAGCATGAAAAGTGACCTACACCGACGCGGATTTTTGAGTGTGCGTCATCTCTTGGCAGAATTTGGATATACCGATTCCGATTTGTATTATGACGAAAACGGAAAGCCCCATTTAAAAGACGGTAAACACATTTCTATTACCCATTCCTTTACATTTTCTGGAGTTATTATCAGTGCTAACGAAGTAGGAATTGACATCGAAAAACAACGGGATAAAATCGCTGTCATTGCTCATAAATTTATTGGTTATGAACGCGAATATTTAGACAGTTCCGCTGAAGATTATATCAATAAACTGACGGTCATTTGGTGCATTAAAGAATCGTTATATAAATTATTTGCAACGCCGGGCATGGTGTTTCGAATGCATTTTTTAGTCATTCCTTTTATGATCAAAGATGCAGAGACTGTGGCGTGGATTGACTATGAAGATGTAAAATACAGATACAATACTCACTTTTTTGAATTTGAAGGATTTACCTGTGCTTATGTTTGCTGAATAGAGTGTAGAACATAGATAGTAGAGATAGAAAAATATTCGTGTATTCGTGGCAAAAAAAACCGATTTATATCAAGATATATCAAACTCCATTTCTAGAAGAGAAAAACTTTTGGCAGTCTTAATTGATCCTGATAAAATGGAACTTGAGCATTTGACATCTTTTATGATTAAATTAAATCAATCCAAAGCCACCCACGTTTTTGTTGGCGGAAGTACGGACGAAGATCAAAAGACAGATGTACTTATCAAAAATTTAAAACGATTGACGTCATTGCCCATTTTAATTTTTCCTGGCGACGTATCGCAAGTGTCGTCTCATGCTGATGGTTTACTGTTTTTATCCTTGGTGTCGGGCAGAAATCCGGAGTATTTGATTGGCAAACAAGTTGAAGCCGTTTCAGTTTTAAGAACGATGCAGCTTGAAATTATCCCAACCGGATATTTATTAATCGAAAACGGTAAAGAAACTGCTGTTGAGCGCGTGACTCAAACCCAACCATTAAAAAGAGAAAACATTCAAGAGATTGTGGATACGGCGAAAGCTTCTGAACTTTTGGGTATGAAATGCGTATATCTTGAAGCCGGAAGTGGAGCGATGACACCGGTAAATTCCGAAATTATTCAAGCCGTAAAAAATGAATTGCAGATTCCGTTAATTGTTGGGGGCGGTATCAGAACTCAAAAACAATTGGATGATGCGTATGCTTCTGGTGCTGATGTAGTCGTTGTTGGAACGGCGTTTGAAGAAGATGAAGCGTTTTTTGAAGAAATAAAAAAAGAAAAAATAACCCAGAGAAAAGTATAAATACCGTACAATTTTGTGAATTAGAAAGTTAGTCTCTTGTCTATATTCAATTCTCTATTATCTAAAAAGATTCCTGCCTGCGCAGGAATTGACAGACTCAATTATGAATGAAGTATTCGATTTTTTTATTGATGCCTATCGCAATGCGCCGACCTCTCATATTGTTTTGGAAGTTATCGTGTTTGTTTTTGGGGTTTTAAGTGTTTGGTATGCCAAAAACGAAAATATTTTAGTGTATCCGACGGGAATCGTCTGTACGGTAATTACGGTGTATTTACTTTATATCAATCAATATTTAGGAGATATGACGATGAACCTTTACTACTCTGTCATGAGTATTTATGGATGGTGGAACTGGTCTCGAAAAAAAGGGGATACGCTTGTTGTGCCGATTTCTAGAACCACGAGAAATGAAAAACTAATAGGTGTCGGATTTTTTGTGATGACGATGTTGGTCACTTATTTCATTTATGTTGGATTTGATTATGACATGGAAATTGCAAATTATATCGACATTTTCACCTCTGGAATTTTCTTTACGGCCATGTGGTATATGGCCAATAAAAAGTTAGAAAACTGGACTTTATGGATCATCGCTGATATTATTACCATTCCATTGTATGCTTATAGAGGATTGGGCATTTTATCGTTACAGTACGTTATTTTTACAATTTTGGCTATTCAAGGCTACATACAATGGAAAAAAAGCTTAGACAACACCCATCAAATTGCCTGAAAGTAGTTTTGTTTGGCCCTGAATCTACAGGAAAAAGCACTTTGGCTAGGCAACTGGCTGAACATTACAATACCGTTTTTGTGCCTGAATATTCCCGTATTTATGCTGAGGAACAATTGTTGCGCAACAAGCTATTGACTGAAAAGGATGTGTTGCCTATTGCTGAAGGTCAAATGGAACTTGAAAACGCGTTGACGCCTAAAGCGAAGATCCTACTCATTTGTGATACCGATTTGTTGGAGACAAAAGTCTATTCAGAAGCGTATTATGACGGGGCCTGTGATCCTGATTTAGAGAAATATGCGATTGAAAACATTTACGATATGTATTTTTTGACCTATATTGACATTCCCTGGGAGGCCGATGCTTTAAGAGACAAACCACATGAACGGGAAACCATGTTTTTGGCTTTTGAAAAGGCTTTAAAAACCTACAATAAACCTTATGTTTTGTTAAAAGGAAATATGGAAGAGCGCTTGACGTCTGCCATAGATCAAATTGATGAACTTATAAAAAATAAGACGTGAAATTTACAGAAAACGACAGACGACAAATTGAAAATAAAGGCCTGACTTTAGCCAAGGTTCAATCGCAAGTTGAGCTTTTTGAAACTGGTGTGCCTTTCGTAAATCTGAGTTCAGCAGCAACAAGAGACAATGGAATTATAAAATGCTCAGAGGCTGAAAAGGCCGATTATATCAATTACTTTGAAGCTAAACGGCATACTATTTCGATATCAAAATTTGTTCCCGCTTCTGGCGCCGCCACACGGATGTTCAAAACCTTGTTCAAGTTTATTGAAGAATATATACCGGAGACTGAAACCATAAATTCATATATCAATAGAAATAAGGACACGGATTTGTCCCTGTTTTTTATGGGGATTGAAAAGTTGCCCTTTTATGAATTGGTTCTTGACCAATTAAAGGTGTTTTATCCAGACTATCAGTCCTTTTCCGACGATAAGCAAAAGTTGTTATTTGTCAAAACCATGTTGGATGAGGATAAATTGAATTACGGATTTTATCCCAAAGGTTTGTTGCCATTTCATGAATATAAAGACCATTTGGCGACCGCTTTTGTGGAGCATTTATTTGAAGCGGCGCTTTATGCTTCGACAAACAACATTGCCATTTTACATTTTACAATTTCTGAACGTCATAAAAATAGTTTTGATCATGAATTTCAACGTGTTCATAAAATCGTGGAACGCAAAACAAATACCAAGTTTCATATTTCATTTTCCTATCAGAAGGAATCCACCGATACGATTGCGGTCACACCAGATAACGATCTTTTCCGAGAGGAAGATGGCCAATTAATGTTCCGACCATCTGGACATGGCGCGCTTTTAGAGAATTTGAGCCAATTGGATGCCGATGTAATTTTTATTAAGAACATTGACAATGTTGTGGTTTACAAATATGAAAATGAAGTTGCCGAATATAAAAAGATGTTGGCTGGGATGTTGCTTGAAGTCCAACATCAGGTTTTTGATTATTTGAATCTTCTCGAAAATGAAGAGGTCTCAGAAAAGGATATTTCTGAAATTGCCGACTTTATTGTGAATAAGTTGCATGTGGTCTTTAATATCGAATTTCATAAATATGCGACTAAATATCAAATCGAATATCTGGTCGAAAAATTAAACCGGCCAATTCGCATCTGCGGAATGGTGAAAAATGAAGGCGAACCTGGCGGCGGTCCGTTTTGGGTAAAGGAAGAAAGTGGTCAAATAGCGCTTCAAATTGTTGAATCTGCACAAATAGATCA
>JBARDR010000097.1:0-2041 GCA_049795335.1 Gelidibacter sp.
TAATCCTAGTGATACTACCAAGTATTCTGTTACAGCATATATTGGAAATGCTTCTGACACAGCTGAAACTTTGGTTAATGTAAATCCAAATCCTGATGTTAAAATTACAAATGGTTCAGAAGCCACAATACTTGAAGGAGAATTTATAACCTTATCCGCGACTGGAGCAAAAACTTATAAATGGAATAATGGTGCAACCCAGCCAAATATTGCAGTTCGCCCTAATGCAACTCAAATTTACAGTGTTACTGGGCATGACAATAAGTGCGCTGCCGAAAGGTCTATAAAAGTCAATGTTTTTGAAAAAATAATAGCTGATGCAGGTAGCGATGTAACCATTTATCGTAATGAAAAGACCGTTTTAACTGCAAAAGGCCCTAAAAACAGCGAATTTCTTTGGAGCACAGGAGAGACGACAAGTAGCATTACAGTGAGCCCATTGGAAGACACAGAGTACTCAGTAATGGTTTATCACGATCTAGATTCTGATACGGCTAATGTTACGGTAAAAGTTATAGATTTAGTCGATGATAACATCATGGAAGATTCTGCTCCCCTTGAATTTTTGATTCATCCAAATCCAACGCATGGTGAGCTTAATATAAAAATATCTGGTTTGACCAATCTGTCAAGTATCCATTTATATGATCTTTCGGGTAAATCGCTTTACAACGAAATCATTAATGAAAGTGATCATCAGAGTTATAATAAAAAACTTAATCTATCGAACTATGCATCCGGAGTCTATCTCCTGCAATTGGTAGATAACCAAAGGGTAATAACTAAAAAGGTGGTGTTAAGATAATCACTTTAATAAAAATTATGGAGTGAGCCACGGGAAACACCTGTGGCTCAGTCTTTTTTATCAGGAACGATGGATTCTATAGTTGCTAAAGAATCACAGTTTTTAATTTGAAATCTGAACTTTTGATCTTTATAACTATTTTTAAGAATATAGGTTTTACAGTCTTCGGTTTTGGTATCACTTTCTGAAAAATTGACCGAGCCATATTGAATCATATCGGAAACTATCGTAGTGTCCATTTCAAAGGTTCGCATTGCTGACAATGCTTCTTCTGAATATAATTTTGGTTTTTGCGAAATACTTTTTATAGTCCGTGCATTAGGACTGTAGGCACAAGAGGTTTTTTTTCCACTTAAGAAAAAAGCCAAAATAATTATACCGATAGAAAAGCCACCTAAGTAATAGCCTAAACGATGTATGAATTTCATTATTAAAAAATTAAAAGATTGACGTCGCTGTATTTTAGATCAAACCAATCGGCTACCGATTTATTTGTCAAAATACCGTGGTAAAAGTACAATCCATTTTTTAATCCGCGGTCAAAACGAAGCGCATTTTCAATCCCTCCGTCGTCTGCGATTTTTAAAAGATAGGGCGTGAACATGTTACTTATTGTTACTGAGGCTGATCGGGAGTAGCGCGCCGGAATATTTGGTACACAATAATGTACAATTCCGTTACGCTCAAAGGTGGGTTTGTCATGGGTCGTAACCTCACTGGTTTCAAAACAACCACCCATATCAATGCTGACATCAATAATAACAGCGCCAGTTTTCATGCAATCCACCATAGCTTCTGTAACTACAATTGGGGATCGATTACTGCCTCTAATCGCTCCGATTGCGATATCGCAACGCTTTAAGGCCTTTATTAAATTTTTAGGCTGTATGGTAGAAGTGTAAAGTGTTCTGCCTAAATTGGATTGAACGGTTCTTAGTTTGGTAATTGAATTATCAAAAATCTTAACATTCGCACCTAAACCGATGGCGGAACGAGCGGCAAATTCACCAACTGTACCCGCGCCAATAATTACGACTTCGGTTGGTGGTACGCCACTTATATTACCGAACATCAGCCCGTTGCCGCCGTTAATATTGGATAATAATTCGGCAGCGATAAGAATTGAAGCTGTGCCTGCAATTTCGCTCAAAGATCGAACCGCGGGGTAAGAGCCATCATCGTCTTTAATAAATTCAAAGGCCAAAGCAGTAATGCGCTTTGTAGCTAAAGTTTCAA
>JBARDR010000098.1:0-2880 GCA_049795335.1 Gelidibacter sp.
CCTGTATCAGGGTTTACGCCGATAACACTTTCTCTGTCCATTGGAGAAGGTAAGTAGCGACAAACAGCATCTAATAAAAACTGAACACCTTTATTTTTGAATGATGACCCACATACCATTGGTATAATAGCCATATCCATAACGGCAGCTCTTAATGCAGCATGTACTTCTTGTTCTGTAATAGAGTCTTCATCTTCCATGAATTTCTCTAATAAAGTTTCGTCGTAACTTGCTACTTCTTCTATTAATAAAGCTCTGTATTCACGAACTTCTTCCTTCATATCTTCAGGAATTGGCACCACATCATAAGTAGCTCCAAAATTCTCGTCGTGCCAAACTACGGCTCTATTTCTTACTAAATCCACAACACCTCTAAAGTCACCCTCATCACCAATTGGCAATACAATAGGCACGGCGTTAGAACCTAGCATTTCTTTTACTTGTTTGTTAACTTCTAAAAAGTTAGCACCTTGACGGTCCATTTTATTAACGAAACCAATTCTTGGCACTTTGTAGTTATCAGCTAATCTCCAGTTAGTTTCAGATTGTGGCTCAACACCATCCACTGCACTAAACAAGAACACCAACCCATCAAGTACACGTAACGAACGGTTTACCTCTACGGTAAAGTCAACGTGACCTGGAGTGTCAATAATATTAAAGTGATAACTTTGAGCGTCTTCTGTAGGCTCTCCATTTTCCTTAGGAAAAACCCAGTCACAAGTCGTTGCAGCAGAAGTAATGGTAATACCTCTTTCTGCTTCTTGTTCCATCCAGTCCATTGTTGATGACCCTTCGTGAGTTTCACCTAACTTATGGTTGACACCGGTATAAAATAAGATACGTTCTGTAGTGGTTGTTTTTCCAGCATCAATGTGAGCTGCAATTCCTATATTTCTTGTAAGTTTTAAATCTCTTGCCATGGTATATTAGAATCTAAAGTGCGAGAATGCTTTGTTAGCTTCTGCCATTTTATGAGTATCCATACGCTTTTTAACAGCAGCACCTTCTTCTTTAGCCGCAGCTAAGATTTCAGCAGCTAGTTTAGCCGGCATAGATTTCTCATTTCTTTTTCTTGAGTAAGTGATCAACCATTTCATGGCTGTAGATACTTTACGATCTGGACGAATTTGCATTGGGATCTGGAATGTTGCACCTCCAACACGACGGCTACGTACTTCTACGTGAGGCATTACGTTAGATAAAGCATCTTTCCATGTGTCCAACGCTGATTTCTCTTCGTCAGTTTTCTTTGATTCTACAATGTCAATCGCATCATAGAATACTTTAAAAGCTACGGACTTCTTTCCATCCCACATCATCATGTTCACGAAACGAGTTACTAACTGGTCGTTGAAACGTGGATCTGGTAAAAGCGGTCTCTTTTTTGCTGCTCTTTTTCTCATGTCTTCTTTTTGAGTTTTTTTGTTATAAGCTATTTGTTATGTGTCGGCCGCTTTTCAACTTCCAACTTCTAACTTCCAACTTCTAACGTGATTTTACTTCTTAGGGCGTTTTGTTCCGTATTTAGATCTACGTTGCGTTCTACCTGTAACACCTGCGGTATCTAAGGCACCACGTACAATGTGATATCTAACTCCTGGCAAATCTTTTACCCTTCCACCTCTAACCAATACTATCGAGTGCTCTTGTAGGTTGTGACCCTCGCCGCCGATGTATGCGTTAACCTCGTTACCGTTTGTTAAACGAACCCTTGCTACCTTACGCATTGCTGAGTTAGGTTTTTTAGGTGTCGTCGTGTAAACACGAGTACACACACCACGTCTTTGTGGACACGAATCTAAAGCAGCCGATTTACTCTTCTTGGTTATTTTGGCTCTTCCTTTTCGTACTAATTGTGAAATTGTTGGCATATATTTCTATATAAATTTGTTTTACTCCTCGCTTTTGAGGGGTGCAAAGATAGAAATAAATTCTTTTTTTTCAAATGTAAAGTGATTAATTTTCAAATCTTTGCTCAAATATTTAACATTGTACATATTTTAAGATAAATATTTCGGTTAGCTTTGAAGATGTTTAAGTTTCAGATGACTTTAAAAATATGGGGATTCTTTTTTCTCTTCGGATGTTTATCCGCCTCGGGTATATTTGCCCAATCCCTGCACCTGAAAGCCTTAGGCAGTTCTATCAACGACACAGAAATTCTTAACGCCTTAGGTTATCAACATACATTTAACGACTATAATTCACTTGAATTAGAAACCAAATCCATAACAGAAATCCTATCCAAATTAGGATATTTAGAAATCGGATTTTTGTCTCTTAATCAAGTAAATGATTCGTTATTTGAGGCAAATTATCGCTTAGGGGAACAATATACCAAAGCGATAATTCATTATGACTCTGGTTTTAATAGTAATATGTTGAAATTGGTCTCAAATAAGATCACTGACAATTTTTTCGAAATTGAAGTGCATAAACTCGAAGCATCTCTTGAAACTTTAAATACCGAAATTTCAAACTCTGGAGATCCTTTTGCAATTCTGCAACTCATCAATATTCAAAAAGAGAATGGCATTTTGTACGCCGATTTAAAAGTTGTTGAAAAACGCCAAAGAACTATTGACACCATCATTATTAAAGGCTATGAGAAATTTCCAAAATCATTCGTAAAACGTTTCTTAAAGCTTACAAGCAAACAATACTTCAATTTAAAAACGATCAAAGAAAAAACCGAGACTTTGGAGAATTTACAGTTCGCCTCCCAAATAAAAGATCCTGAGGTTCTATTCACGAAAGATTCTACTTTACTCTACCTTTATCTAGAAAAACAAAAAAGCAACACCTTTGATGGCTTTTTGGGTTTTGGCACCAACACCAAAACCAGCAAAATAGAATTTGACGGCTACCTCAATCTCA